>WFTY01000423.1 GCA_015485245.1 Anaerolineales bacterium
CCACGTCGGGGCGCACGTCCGCGCGGCCGATCCCCAAATCGAAGAGTATCGCTGCCGGGACGATGGGCACGCGCGCCACCCCGACGTCGAATCCCACGCCCTGTTCTTCCAGGTAGCGCACCACGCCGCTGGCGGCGTCCAGCCCGAAGGCCGAGCCGCCGGCCAGCACCACAGCATGGACTCTCTCTACCAGGTGCATCGGTCGCAGGGCGTCCACCTCGCGCGTGCCCGGCGCGCCGCCGCGTTGATCTACCCCGCCGACCGCCCCCTGCGGGCATAGGATGACTGTGCAGCCGGTGAGAGCGTCGAAATCCTGTGCGTGTCCCACAGCGATGCCGGTAACGTCGGTGATGGCGTTGTGTGGCTTCATGTTGGGTTTTCCAGCATAGCGATTATTCGTTTGATGATTTCTGTGGCGACCTCCGCTTTGCTCATCAGGGGGAGTTCTTCAATCTGCCCATCGCGATGCAGTATGGCGACCCGATTGGTCGCCACGGCAAAACCGGCATCTGCAGCGCTGACATTATTGGCGACAATCAGGTCCAACCCTTTGGCTTCCAGCTTGGCGCGGGCGTTGGTGAGTAAATCTTGCGTTTCGGCGGCGAAACCCACGGTCACGCGCGGGCGCTTTGCCTGTCTTTTGAGCGTGTTCAGGATGTCAGGGGTGGCGGTCAGTTCGAGCGTGAACGCCTGGCCGGTTTTTTTGATTTTCTGGTTGGCCGTTTGAGCGGGGCGGAAATCGGCTACTGCCGCGGCCATCAGCAGCACGTCTGCAGCGGGGGCGTGTTCCAGCACAGCGGCGGACATTTCGTCGGCGCTGCGCACCGAGAGCAGGCGCGCGCCCTCTGGCGGTGCGAGCGTGGTCGGCCCGCTGATCAGGGTGACCTCCGCCCCGGAGTCGAGCGCGGCCTGCGCCAGGGCGTACCCTTGTCTCCCGCTGGAGCGGTTGGTCAGGTAGCGCACCGGATCCAAGGGCTCTTGCGTCGGGCCGGCTGTGACCACCACGTGCCGCCCGCTCAATGGCCCGCCTCGAGCGAGCAGGCGGCGCGCTCGCCCCAGAATGGTGGCTGGCTCGCTCATCCGGCCGCGGGCGGTTAGCCCGGAAGCCAGGTGTCCTGTTTCGGGCCCCACGAACTGTGCGCCGCGAGCGCGCAAAGTCGCGATGTTTGCCTGCGTGCTGGGGTGTGAGTACATCCCGGCATCCATCGCCGGGGCGATCAGCAAGGGAGACGCGTCATCCCCGTGCTCCAGCGCCAGCGCGGTCAGGGCGAGTAAATCGTCAGCGAAGCCATGCGCCAGCTTGGCCAGGGTGTTTGCCGTAGCCGGGGCGATGATAAAGAGATCGGCATCCTGCGCCAGCCCGATGTGCAGCACATGCGCCTGTGCGCCCCACAGGTCGGCATCAGTGTAGGCAGGTTGCCCGGAGACAGATTGGAAGGTCAGCGGGCTGATAAATTGCGTGGCGGCCTTTGTGAGAATGGCGTGGACGCGCGCCCCTCCCTGTGCCAGCTTGCTGGCCAGATCGGCGGCTTTGTAAGCGGCAATGCTGCCGCTTACGCCCAACAGGATGGTTTTTTCTCGAAACGGGGTAATGGGCATAGTGTTGCACCGTAGGTGGTTGCGCGTGATGTGCCCATTGTATCGTTAATCACCCTGGAACGGGAAAGCGGACCGGGTGTCTTCCGCTTGCGGAATACATCCTATCCCCCTTTCGCTTTTCGGGTGATGAGCACCGAGCAGGGGGCGTAGTGGATCAGTTTGCGCGAGACGCTCCCCAGAAGGAAGCTTTCTAGTCCGCCCAAACCGCGCGAGCCGGCGACGATCAACGAGATGGCATGCTCCCTGGCGTAAGCAATGATCTGTGTGGCGGCGTCTCCTCTGGCAAGGTGAGAGACCGCTTTTAGTCCTTGTGCTTGCAAGTCGGCCACACATTTTTGCAGCAGGGCTTCGCCGCGTTTGCGTTCCTCGGCTTCTTGGGCGCGCAGCTCCGTTTCCAGCTCCTCGCTAATGATCGGAACGGCCAGATCCATCCCGGTAGGCCAGTTTTGCGCCAGCAGCTCCCGCTGATAGGTTGGTGGCAGCACGTGCATGGCGTGGATTTGCACTGAGGCGGGTAGGGGAAAGTTGAGTAGGTAGCGCAGAGCAGCACGGGCGTGCCTGGATTCGTCTACTACCAGCAAGATGCGTTTCAATCCCTGGAACGGGGCGCGCACCACCAGGGTTGGGCAACTGGCGTGTTCCATCACCTGTTGGGCCACGCCACCCAGCAAAATCCCCAGCGTGGCGCGCAGCCCCTTCGCGCCCGTGACGATCAGATCCGCCGCGTGCTGGCGTGCGTACCGAGTGATGACCTCCGCCGGGTAGCCGGCGATCAGTTCGGTATAGATGTGGGCCTGGCTGCTGTTAAGGCGGGCGCGCGTTTGATCGAGTATGTCGGTGAACGAAGTGGCAAACTGCGCCTGGCGGGGGATCAACACCGAGATGGCGTGAATCTCGCTCCCCGGGGGCAGCGGCAGGGCATTGAGTAGCTCAATTGCAGCGAAGGCGTGTTCCGAGCCGTCCATGCCCAGCACAATCTTTTTTGGGCCTGGTGGGGATTTTGACATAGCGACCTCCTGAGTTCTGTCAGATTAACTCTAGCAAAGATGGTTTGACTTTGCAACGGGCAAATTGCCCTCAGTTAACAAAAACGTAAGATGGTACTGTAGCTCCTTGTTTGATCGCCTGGCCTATGCTAGACTACGTTCAACCATGGTGTCGGAAGAAGGACTGTATCGCCAGGCTCTTGAAGCCATTCAGCAAGGCAAGCGTGCCCGGGCGCGCGAGCTGTTGACGCGTCTTTTGCGGGGAAACAAAGATAACCCGGATTACTGGTTATGGCTGAGCGCGGTGGTGGAAAGCGATAAGGAGCGGTTGTATTGCCTGCAAACGGCGCTGCGCCTGGACCCGGAGAGTGCCGCCGCCCGCCGAGGTTTGCAGCTTTTGGGGCACACCTCCATGGATGAGGATATTGAGCCCGTGCCCCCGCCATTCCGTCAGTGGGAGGTCATCCTTCGGGAACGAAAGCCCTCTCAGGTCACCGCGCGTCGCCTCAGCCCGACTTTGCAGCGTGGTTTGGCGGCTGCCGCTGTTATACTGCTTGTTGGGTTGGTGTTTCTGGGGGTCTTCGGCACCCGCAGCGGTCTGTTCGGCCCTCGCCTGACCATCACGCCCATTGCCTGGACGCCGACCTTCACCGATACGCCCAGCGCAACCCCCAAGGGACGCACCGCCACTCCAACGCCCCCGGATGTTGTTCAGCCGTTGTGGATGTCCTTGCGGGCGACCTATACACCGCGCCCTGCTTATGTCGCCACGCAGCACCCTCGCAGCGAAGCCTTCCGCATTGCCATGCGAGCGTACGCGAATGGAGATTACGAGCGGATGCTGGAATTTATGCAGCAGTTGCAGCGGGAGGAACCGGATGCGCCGGATATCCAATACTACACCGGCGAGGCGCACCGCCTGCTTGGTGAGTTTGACGCTGCTCAGGAGGCCTACGAATCCGCGATGGCGATTGACCCCACTTTCGCTCCTGCTTACCTGGGGCGCGCCCTGGCGGCCTACGCGGCCGGAGCGAAGGCGAGCAAATCTGTGGAGGCGGATTTCCTCAAGGCTATTGAGCTTGACCCGGCGTACGCGGAGGCATATATGGAGCTGGCGCGTTATTACCTGGAAATCGGCGAACAGGCCGCCGCGCTGGACATCCTGGAGCAGGGCGGCGGCCTGTTGTCTGCTTATCCAGCGTATTACCGCATTCAGGCGCAAGCCGCGCTCGATCGCGGTGAATTTGAGCAAGCCTGGGAGCTGGCGGCTCAGGCCTATGAGATGGACATCACCGCGCTGCCCGTTTACCTGCTGCTGGCGGAAACTTCTCTGCGGTTGGGGCAACTGGAGCAGGCGCTATCGTATTTGCAAACGTATGGCGCTTATGACGAAGAAAACGCGCGCTACTGGGCGCTGCTTGGTGAGGTGTATTACCGTCTGGGTGAGGATTTTCAGGCCGCGTTTGACGCCGCTGATCGCGCCCTTGAGCTCGCTGAGGGCATACCATCCGCCTACCAGTATCGCGGCCTGGCTGCGCTGGAACTTGGCGACGCCCGAGCGGCGGTCAACGACCTGTTCAACGCGCGCAACCTCGATCCAGAGAACTTCGCCATCAACCTGGGCTTTAGCCGGGCGATGTGGGAGAACGGCGATGTCGAAAACGCTTATTTGCAGATCAACCGCAGCGAGAAACTGGCCCAAACGGATGCAGAGCTGGCGCAAGTGTATTACTACCG
>WFTY01000424.1 GCA_015485245.1 Anaerolineales bacterium
CTCGTAATCCATCCCCGGTCGGGTAAGCTGAACATACGCCTGCAAGTGAGCCTCATCATGCGAGGCGAGCACCAGGTCCAGCAGCTTCTGGCGAGTGATCTGACCGCCCAACGCCTGCAAGGACTTTTGCACCTCGTCCAGCGCCTTGGTCGCCGATTGCAGTTCCCGGCCAATCGAGGTGTGTTCCAACAACGCCTGTTGAACCTGCTGCAGACGCTGAAGGGCGTTCTCATCACCGCTCATCAATGCCGCTTCGGCAAAGCGCGAAAAGAGAGCAAAGAAGGCCTCGTCAATCAGCTCCTCTTCCTGCTGAATGACCTGCGGCAACGATTCGGCAGAAATCCCCATCAGGCGCTGCACCAACGCCATGCGCTTCTCCTGGGCCTCAAGCATCTCTTTGGTAACCCCATCCGCTTCGAGAATGCGTTCCACCAGGCTCTTCAAAGTGAGCATTGTCTGCGGGTTGAGCAGGTAAGCCTTGCGCTTTTCCGCCGGCAAAGCGTTCGTCACCTGATTAATCAACGGTCCAATCACCCGTTCCTGCTCATTGCGGGTCATCTGCACTTCGGGGGGAAAGTAGGTCAGCAACAGCTCCTTATCGGGGTCATGATAAACGATGGGGGTCGCCAAGTTCCCCTGATAGCCGCAATGCGGGCACTGCACCAGGTTGAACATCCCAGAAAGAATCGCCTGTTTGGCGCGAGGATCCTGGGCGACATCGAACAACTGCTGGATATCCGCCATAATCGGCTGCCTGCAGTTGGGACAATTAATCTGTGTTTTGGGCATAATAAACTCCACACTACTCCATCGGCCCGCGGGCCGGTTAGGTCAACACGAAAACTTCAAAAATCAGCGCGGCAGGGAGAAACAAATGCGCGCGCCATCGCCCGGGCGCGGGTCAACCCAGATGCGCCCATCATGCGCTTCAACGATGGCTCGCGTGAGATACAACCCCAGGCCAGCCCCCTTGGTTGTGCGGCTGGCCTCATCCGCACGATAGAAACGATCAAAGATGTGCGGCACATCTCCGGGGGCGATACCCGGCCCCTCATCCTGCACGCAGATAATCACCTGATCTGGGCGCACCTGCCCACTGATGCGGATCTCGCCGCCATCGGGAGAGTACTTAATGGCGTTGGAAAGCAGGTTTGAGAGCACCTGCCCCATCCGATCTTCATCCACCATCACCACGGGAAAGTCGGGAGGGAAATCCACCACGATGGTATGGCGGCTGCTCTGGGTGCGAAAACGCTCGGCAAGCTTTTCAGCAAACGCCGGGAAGTTGATATCCGCCAGATTCAGCCGCAGCCCTCCGGCCTGCAAACGGGAGGCATCCAACAGATTCTCAATCAGCACATTGAGGCGGTCGGCCTCCTCCTCAATCACTTCCAGGCTATCGCGCACGATCTCGTCATCCCAGGAAACATCCTCGCGGCGCAGCGTGCTGGTGTAGCCCTTAATCAGGGCCACCGGAGTTTTCAACTCATGGCTGATCACCGAAATGAAGGTGGATTTCAGCTCCTCCGCCTCGCGGAAGTGGGTGATATCGCGCACCGTGGCGATGATATTCAGCAGATTCCCCCCGGGAGAGAGCAGCGGAGCATAGGTCACGCCTACAGCCAGCGGGATGCCGTTGGGGCGCTCGATATCCCCCTCCACATACAGGGTGGCGTTAGGGGTCAACGGCCAACCACCGACCTCGGCCTCCTCCAACGTCGTCCCCTGACGGCGATGAAGCCAACGGACGACCGCTTCGTGCCGTCGTCCCTGGATATCTTCCTGGCTGGCCCCATACAGGCGGACGAAAGCCGGGTTACAGCGCTCGATCAGGTGATCGGCGCCGATGATGAGGATACCGTCCGCGACCGAGTCGAGCAAGGCGTCGAGGCGCTGCTTCTCGTGGCGCACCTGACTGTAAAGTTGGGCGTTGTGCACGGCGATGGCTGCTTGATCGGCGAAGCTCTGCAACAGAGCGCGATCGTTGCTGGAAAAGACGGTGCGATAGGCGCGAAAGATAAAAGTCAGGCCGACCACCCGCTGGTGGGTAATCAACGGCAGGACAACGCCAGCAAAGAGGTTATGGCTGGCCTCGCGAGTAACCGATTGCAGGATGCGGTTGATCGCCGGAAGTTCAAAGCGCGCCGGGTCGTCGTAATCCGGCACTTGAGCGAGTAACGCGCCGATCTGCTGAATCAGCGCCGGGGAAAGGCCGTGCGTGGCCGCCACCTGCCAGCCGCCTTGCTCACCGCGCAGCACGATCAATCCTGCCTGTCCAGCGAGCATATCCACAGCCACGCGCAAGATGCGCGTCAAGAGCTTATCCAGCTCCAGCTCCTGGGTAATCAGGCGGGCGATCTCAAGCAGATAATCGCGCTGCCGGCTGCGAAAATCGGGCAGCAAGTTGGGCAGCATAAAGGGGTTAACTCACCATCGGTATACTCTTGGCGACAATCTCCACAGCTTTATCCGCCACGTCTTCAGGCGTATCAAGCATCCCGCGGAAGCGGATCGAGCGATTGCCAGACTTCAGCACGTGGAGGCCGTTCTCAAACAGCGCGTCCACCATGGCATCACGCTTACCCTGATCCGGCAAGTCGTAGGCGATCATCATCCCCTTGCCGCGCACATTGGAGATCATACCGCGCGATTCCTCAGCGACGGTTTGCAAGGCATCCATCATCCTTCCGCCAACCCTGGCCGCGTGATCGAGAAGGTGCTCCTCCTCGATGATCTCCAGGTAGCGCGTGCAACGCACCATATCCACCAGGTTGCCGCCGAAGGTGGAATTGATGCGGCTCGATTCGGAGAAGACATGATTGCTGACCTCGTCAATGCGTTTGCCGGCGACGATTCCACAAACCTGGCTTTTCTTGCCAAAGGCAAAAATATCCGGCTGAAGGTCATAATGTTCAAAGGCCCACATCTTGCCGGTCACGCCCATGCCGCTCTGCACCTCATCAAAGATGAGCAAAAACTCGTGCTCATCAGCCAGTCGGCGTAATTCACGCAGAAATTCCGGGCGGAAGTAATTATCACCGCCCTCGCCCTGAATGGTTTCCAGAATCAGGGCCGCGATATCGCCCTTATACTGATCCAGGGCCGTCTTGATTTGGGCATAGGCGATCTCTTCAAGACGGGAGACGTCTTCCAGTACCTCATCCGTCACCGGAAAACGCAGCTTGGGATTGACCACGCGAGGCCAATCAAATTTTGGGAAGTACATGTATTTGCGGGGGTCATCGGTGTTTGTCAGCGACATGGTATAGCCCGAACGGCCATGAAACGCCTCTTTGAAGTGAATCACCTTCGATCCCAACCCCTCGATCATCGCCGGAAGCGCGTCCCGCAAGTCGGCCTTCGCCGTAGCCGCCAGGTTTTTGCGCACCTTCCAGTCGAAGGCCGTTTTCAGGGCATTCTCCACCGCCAACGCTCCGCCGCTCACCAGGAACAGGTGAGGCATATCCGCCGGCATGGCGACACGTGCAAAAGTCTCTACAAATTCGGCCATCTCTGGCGTGTACAAATCGGAGTTGGCCGGTTTGTGGATGGCCGCGCGAGTCAGTTTCTCTAGAAATTCCGCATCCTTCAGGCGGGGATGGTTGTATCCAATCGGAATACTGGCAAAAAAAGTGTAAAAATCGATGTATTCACGCCCGGTCACAGCATCAACCAGATAAGCGCCATGAGATCGCTCGGCGTCAAAAACAATCGGGCTGCCATCGGCAAGCATATACTTTCCTATGGTCTGGTGAACACGCGATGGTTGCATATAGTTTTTCTCCAGGTTCAATCTATTGGATCGGACAGCCAAAAGCTCTCTCACAGTACCCAAAGAGCCGTCAGCCGGGGTCGAATTATAACACCACAAGTACGGTATAATCTACGACCGTTATGGGTACATCGTTCACTTTCGACTTGCTCGCTCAAGAGGGGAGGGCGCGCGCCGGGGTTTTCCACACGCCGCACGGGGAAATTCGCACCCCGGTGTTCGCACCAGTGGGCACACAGGCAACCGTCAAATCCCTCACCCCGGCTCACCTCCAGGAACTGAACGCCAACCTGATCCTGGCGAACACCTATCACCTTTACCTGCGCCCCGGCGACGAACTGGTCGCCGAACTGGGCGGCCTGCACGAATTCATGCAATGGCACGGCCCTATCCTCACCGATTCGGGCGGTTTTCAGGTTTTCTCCCTCGGGGGGATCAACCAGATCGACGCCGATGGCGTGACCTTCAAAAGTCACGTGGACGGCTCAATGCACCGCCTGACGCCGGAGCGCTCGATCGCCATCCAGGAAAACCTGGGCGCCGACATTATCATGGCCTTCGACGAATGCCCGGAGCCCTATGATCGCGCCTACAACGAGCTGGCGCTGACGCGCACCCACGCCTGGGCAGAGCGCTGCCTGACGGCCAAAATGCGATCCGATCAGGCGCTCTTCGGCATTGTGCAAGGCGGCGTGTTCCCCGACCTGCGCCAGCAAAGCGCCGAATTCATCGCCAGCCTGGGCTTCCCCGGCCACGCCATCGGCGGCCTCTCAGTGGGCGAGACCAAAGATGAGATGCACCGCATCCTCGAGGTGGTGGACGCCATCCTTCCCGAAGATAAGCCGCGCTACCTGATGGGCGTGGGCACCCCCGAAGACCTGGTCAACGGCGTGCTGCGCGGTGTAGATATCTTCGACTGCGTGCTACCCACGCGGCTGGCGCGCCATAAAGCTGCCTTCGGAGCGCGCGGCCGCATCAACATCGCCCGCGCCGAGTACGCACGCGATCCACGCCCATTGGTGGAGGGCTGCACCTGCTACACCTGCCGTACATTTTCGCGCGCTTACCTGCGCCATCTGGTCAGCGTCAAGGAGATGCTTGGCTCCACGCTGCTCTCCATTCACAACTTGCACACCCTGCTCGAACTGGCGCGCCAGATCCGCCAGGCCATCCTGGAAAACCGCTTCGCCCGGTTCGCCGAGGCTTTCTTCCAAAGCAGGGATTGAACCCAGAAAGCATTGACACATGACTCCTTTTCAGGCCATCATCCTGGGCATTATCCAGGGCATCACCGAATTCCTCCCCATTTCGAGCTCCGGACACCTCGTCCTGGCACCCCACCTACTCGGCTGGAATCTCCCGGACAGCGATATGTTCGCCTTTGACGTTCTGGCGCAGGTAGCCACCCTGGGCGCGGTGATCGGTTACTTCTGGCATGACGTCAGGGAGATCACATGGGCTGTGGTAACCGGGCTGGGGCGCGGCCGGCCATTCGAGCAGCCTGCCGCGCGGCTCGGCTGGCTGCTCGCCCTGGCGACCATCCCCGCCGGGGCGGCTTACCTGCTGTTCAACGACACCTTCGAACGCTCCTTTAGCAACCCGTTATCCACTGCGCTTTTTCTGCTGGTGACCGCCGCCCTGCTCACGCTGGCCGAAAAGTTCCACAAACCAGAGCGCCAGTTCAGCGACATTAACTGGAGAGACGCCCTGACGATCGGGACCTTCCAGATTCTGGCGCTGTTCCCCGGAGTTTCACGCTCCGGCGCGACAATCGCGGGCGGAATGAGTCGGCACCTGGAACGAAAAACCGCGGCGCGCTTCTCGTTTCTGATTTCCCTGCCTTTAATGCTCGCCGCCGGCTTAATCGGGATCATCAAGCTGGTTCAAATTCCGGATTTCGGCCACCTGCTCCCGGCATTCTCCGCCGGCTTTCTGGCCGCCGGACTGGTTGGCTACCTCGCAGTGCGCTGGCTGATGAAATATCTCAACGGACGGTCGCTCTACGCATTTGCCTGGTATTGCGTCGCCTTCAGCCTGCTGAACCTGAGCATCTTTGCTTTTCGCGGGTAAAACACCACGCCAATAATGGCTATGCGCAGTC
>WFTY01000425.1 GCA_015485245.1 Anaerolineales bacterium
CCACTCACGCCCCCGAGCCGCCAGCCACTCTGCCGGCGGCCAAGCTAGGGCTTCGGCCAGGCCCTGATAGATTATGGCCAAAGCCCCGGCAAGGTCGGCGCGTCGATCAGCGACTGCGACGTTGCGGTCGGCGTTCATTCTCTTCTGTTCCGCCTTTCAAAATCCAGCGCGCTAACGAGATATAAGTCGCGATGGCAATCGTGATCACTATCAACACAATAGCACCACCAATTCCAGGGGTGTTGACAATAAAATGCGCTAATTCTCCAGGGGTCATATTTCACTTCCTTCAAGCACTTGCTTTGCGTTCACCAAAACGGCGCGGCCGCCGTTTGAGCGGCTCCATTTCATGTTCCAGAGTTTCCGCCGTTTCCCATAGAGGAATAATGGGGAACAAACGAGTGAAAACAGCATACAACAGGAATAACCCGGCAAACATAGAAGCAGTAATCACCCATTCCGTCCAGGTAGGGGTGTAACGACCCTGTACAAGTTCGTAAAGCAGGCGCGGGCGGGTTTCCGTGGGGATGATGACGATATACCGTTCTAACCACATACCAATGTTGACAAGCACCGAGGCTGTCACCATCCAAGGGATGCTGTTCTTCCCTCGAAAGACGAAAATCGCCAGGGGGACAATAAACACCAGAATCACCATCGCCCAGAAAATCAGGGCGAAATCCCCGGTGAACTTCTGCCAAAACACTTCCATCTCCTCAGGAAGATTGCCGTAAAAGGTGGTTAAGAATTCAGCAATGATCATGTAAATCCAGCCCAGCGTAAAGGTAATCAACAATTTGCGCAATGAGTTGAACAAGGTAACTGGCAGTACATTTTCCAGATGATACACCTTACGCAGAATCGCCAGTACGATCACCACAGCAGCGGTACCAGAGAAAATCGCGCCCAGCAAGAAGAAAGGCCCGATCAACGCCGTGTGCCACCCCGGCTGGATGGTCATGCCGAACACCCACGAAACCACCGTGTGCACGGTGACCACCACCATAGTCATGAACACCGCCATGCCATCCAGCACCTTCTCCAGGCGATGGTACTGTTCAGGATGGCCGCTCCAGCCCAAAGCCAGGATTTCGTACATGCGGTGCTTCCAACCAGGCACGTCCATGAGACGGTCTCGGCACAGAGCGATATCGGGAAGCAAGGAGAAGTAGAAGAACACCACGCTGGAGAGTAAATACAGGCTTACCGCTGTGAAGTCCCATAGCAGTGGCGACTGGAAACGCCCGTAGACGATCACATTGAGCAAACGATCTACGCGCCCCATATCAATCAAAATACTGGCGACGCCAAACGGCAGGCTAAACAACGTGATGGCCTCCGCAGCACGCGTCAAGGGAGCGCGCCAGGACTGTCCAGCCACGCGCAGGATCGCGGAGATAAACGTCCCGGAGTGCGCCAGACCGATGAAGAACACAAAATCAGTTAGATAAACGCCCCAATAAACTGGACGATTCATGCCGGTAACGCCCAGACCAAGGATATACTGCCGCACCCAGGCAGCCAGCCCAGCCAAAACCACAGCTAGCAACCCAATCCATAACCACCAATCTACGGCGGTAGCCTTCTTTACCGGAGCAAGAATATCGCTTTCATATGTGTTTTCAGGATGCCATGCAGTTTTCATGAATCAGCCCTCCTGTAAGTAAATGGTCTTGGGATGGGTGCCAGCCTCTTCGAGCAGACGAAAAGCACGCCGTTCCTGTGACAGGCGTGAAACAATCGAATCAGGGTCGTCCAGATCGCCAAAGAAGCGCGCCTTACCGGTGCAGGTTTGCACACAGGCGGGCACATATTCATCAGGACGAAACTCGCGCCCTTCAGCCTCCGCACGGGCGCGCGCCTTGTGCAGGCGGTGGATACAGTAAGTACATTTCTCCACCACACCGCGCGGGCGAATCGCCGGGCCTTCCAGATCTTTGTTCCCCGTCACACGATCCGGGTTCAAATGACGATCCAGCCCTTCTTCCCATTGGGGAGCATACCAGTTGAAGTAGCGCACCCCATAGGGACAGGCCACCGTACAAAACCGGCAGCCGATGCAGCGGGCATAGTTCTGACGCACAATCCCTTGATCATCCTTATATGTCGCGCCAACCGGGCAAACTTTAACGCAGGGTGGATTTTCGCAATGCATGCAGGGGCGCGTCAAAAACTTGGCCTTTTCACTAGCAACATCCCCTTCTTCGGCGCGCAGGGGAAAAACTTCATTCCACAACATGGAGCGTCCCAATTCCGCCTCTTCGGGAGGTACAATCGGCGTGTTGTTTTCAAAGCGACAGGCGATGCTGCATCCCTGGCACGCCACACATTTATCCAAATCAATGACCATTGACCATCTAGCCATAGTTATCCTCACTCATGGTTGTTTTTCTGGTGTTTCAAATGGTTCATTCGCCATCGTTCACGCCTTCGTCACCCGGACACGGGTATTAGTAAAGGCAGCCAATCCACTAATCGGCTCACTGGCAGGGGAAAGCAATTCCAAACCGTTGACGCCACGATCTTTTGCCCAACGGCCAATCGCTTTATGCCCCTGGTTATACGGAACACTGACGACGCCTGGAAGCATACTCTTCACCACGCGCAGCTTGGTCTTAAATTTTCCAAAGGGGCTTTCCACCCAAACCTGGGTGCGGTTCTCCAGACCAAGTTCGGCAGCGGTTTCCGGGTGCATTTCAACCCAACTTCCCCAACGCTCACCCACCACCATACCGCTGATCTCTTGCAGCGTGGGCAGATTGGCGTTGTAACTGTACGGCCCCAGACTCATCAGCGTAACCACATTGAGAATAAAGGGATACTCCGCTTCATCGCCCTCGAAAGCGACATCTTCCTGATGGGGAAGAAATATAGAGTCGCCAATTGCTTGAATACCCAACGCGGCAAGTTGGTCTTTATCCCTGCCACTGAGTAAACAACTCAGCTCACGGCTGAAGAAGTCAAAGCGGCCATCGCGCGGCGCTCCCTGGCGATCGCGCCCGATAACCTCTTCAATCCATCGCCGCGAACCTCTGCGGGTGAACCGATACCCCGGCACCATAAACACACCCAGTTCCTTGAGCAATTCCCAGTTGGTCTCCTCGTTGCTCAGCCGGTATTCCAGCACCTTTTCGAACGTCTCCCAAGGGAAAGCCTCGGCCACCGGCCCGCCCATCGCCTGGGCCACCCTGAGCAAAAAGTCTCCGGTGTGCATAGTGTCATACAGCGGCTCGATCACCGGCTGGCGCAGGGCAATGCCGGCATAGCCCAGTCCCTCGATGTAATCATCCTGCCAGCGCTCCAGGAAGGTCGGCTCCGGCAGCACCAGGTCGGCGTACTGTGCGCTCTCATCCATGAATGTGGAGAACGAGACGATGAAGGGGATTTTTTCGAAGGCCCTGATGAATTTCTCACCGCCCGGCACCTCGAACACCGGATTGGCGTCATAGAGCAACAGCACTTCCAGCGGGTAGCCGTCCAGCACGCGGTCGGCGACGGCCTGATAGGCATGCCGCGCCACGGGGAACACCGTCCCCGCGCCGTCCACCCGCTCCACCTGGCGGCCGTTCTCCGCCACCGGGTCGGCGGGCAGGTCCGGCCACGGGTTGCAGGCCGGGTAGCGCTGGGTGAGCACACCGCCGGGCACATCCAGGTTGCCCACCAGGGCGTTCAGGCTGTGAATCGCCATCGCCGCGGCGACGCCATTCCAACTGCCGTTGAGCAATCCGCCTTTGCCAGGCAAGATCGCCACCGCGGGCGGGTTACCAGCAAACTCACCCGCGATGCGCGAGATGGTGGTCGCAGAGACGCCGGTGATCTGCTCCACCCGTCGCGGGTCGTAGTTCTCCAGAACATAGTTCTTGAAACCCTGGTGTTTCTTCCCCTCGCCATCCGTGAAGTCCTCAAATCCGAAGCAGTAGTTCTTCACAAAGTCTGCGTCGAATCGCCCGGTCTTGATGATCACGTGCGCGATGGCCAGCGCCAGCGCTGCGTCGGTGCCGGGTTTGATGGAGATCCACTCATCGGCTTTAGCGCCGGTAACTCCCTGACGAGGGTCAAAAACCACCACCTTGCCGCGTTCGGCGCGCCCGCGCCGCATGTACGAGATCCCCGAGACCATGCGCTGCGGCGTGCGCCCGGCTTCCAGCAAACTGGCGCCAAAACTCAGCACGTAGTGGGTGTTCTCCAAATCATAATTGGGCAACTCATACACTCCCTGAGTAAGCAGCGTGCCCAATTTGGCCGCGGCGATATTCAGACTTTCATGGGAAACAGCGTTCGGCGAACCCACCGCCGCCATAAAGCGCTCGAGGAAAGCGCGCATCTGTCCGCGGGTCTCGCCGTACAGCAGCGCAGCGCGCTCCGGCGTCCCGGCCTCCCGCAGGGCGTTCAGTTTCTCCACCACCATCTGCACGGCCTCATCCCAGGTGATCGCTTCCCACCGGCCCGACCCGCGCTCGCCCACCCGCTTCATCGGGCCGGTCAGCCGGTCGGGGTTGTAGAGCAACTCCGGCGCCGCCTGCCCCTTGGGGCACAATGCCCCCATGTTGATCGGGTGCATCGGGCTACCTTCCAGCTTCACCACGTTCCCGTCCGCCACCCGCGCCAGCATGCCGCACCCGCTGGGGCACAACAGGCACACCGTCGGCACAATCTTTTCGTTTTCGGCCGTCAGCAACGTGGTCTTCCCTGCGGCCTGTGCCGTGATATTAGTAAAAAGCGCTCGCGCCGCGCTGACGGCAGTCGCACTCCCGGCCACTCCGGCAGAAAGTTTTAAAAATTCGCGACGCGACAAAGATCGATTTTCACTCATCTCAATTACCTCCACAGGAACCCGAAACAAAAGCATCCACACACCCCGTCGTCACGGGTGATTCCAACGGGTAACTGGCAGGCGGCGGCTCGATCTTCCCGCTCCCCAGG
>WFTY01000426.1 GCA_015485245.1 Anaerolineales bacterium
GAGACAAAGGATGAATATGGACGGGTGATCGCCCGCGCTACCAGCGAGATCATCTTGCTGGCTGAAGGGCAGGGGGACGCCAACATCGCCACGGATGTGCTCGCTCCGATTGTGATTCAGCAACCCTCGTCCGAAGTGTTGATCCAGGGCGGCGTGCTGCACGTCAGTGGGCTGGCGCGCACCGCGGGGGAACGCCCGCTGCTGGTGGAATTGATCGCCCCCGATGGACGTGTGGTGGGCTGGCGGCTCGCCGGCGTGCTGCCCACTGAAACCGGCGAGCATCATCCCTTTGAGGTGGATATTCCCTATCGGGTTGATGAGCCTACGTGGGTGCGGCTGACGGTGTCTGAGAGCGGGGGCGGGAACCTTCCCGGTGCGCTGAACATCGCTTCGCTGTTGATCCTGCTCAGCCCTTAGCGCGCCTGCGTTCTGGTGGCTGATCGGGCTGCTTAACCTTGACAGGTGAGCGCGCACAGATATAATTCGTATCAAGTTTCTCATAAAAATGTGGAGTTATCCATGACGCGCAATTGCATCTGTATGGGGCGGGGTCTGTAGCTTACCCGCCTCGTCATAATCTCAATCGGAATTTACCCCGGCCAACAGACGACGAAGGGTAGGCACGACCCCGCAAGCACACCAGTGTATGTGTTCGCTTAGCGCGGAGCCTCTGCCGCCCTTTTTGTGTTTCTGTTGGCCGTTTTGTATTTTCTTCAGGAGAACCTATGACTGCAAAAGTCGCTGTGATATCCCCGCCTCCGGGGATTGCGACCCCCTCCCTCAGCGAGGTGGATGGGATGGCTTTGATTCAAGCGGTTGGCCGGACGCCGCTTTTGCCGCTGCGCCGGGTGACGCGGCACCTGTCGCCGGCTGTGCAGGTTTACGCCAAAGCGGAATGGTTCAACCCCGGTGGATCGGTAAAAGACCGTCCGGCTTTCAACATCATCCGCACGGCGTTGTACGAAGGACGTTTGCTGCCGGGGATGCGTTTGCTGGATTCCACCTCCGGCAATATGGGGATCGCTTATGCTACCTTCGGCGCGGCGCTGGATATTCAGGTCACACTGGTGATGCCGGAAAACGTCAGCCCGGAACGGGTGGCGATTTTGCGTGCCCTGGGCGCGGAACTGATCTTCACCGATCCGCTGGAAGGCTCGGACGGGGCGTTGCGGATGGCGCGGCAGATGGCTGCTGACCATCCTGAGCGCTATTTCTACGCCAACCAGTACGATAACCCGGCCAACTGGCAGGCGCATTACCGCACCACCGGCCCAGAGATCGTTGAGCAGACCCAGGGAGCGGTCACGCACTTTGTGGCCGGTTTGGGCACTTCGGGGACTTTGACCGGCGTGGGGCGTTATCTGCGGAGGTATAATCCTGCTGTTCAGCTCATCGCTGTGCAACCCGATGCGCCTTTCCACGGTCTGGAAGGGCTCAAGCACATGCCCACGGCTATTCGGCCGGCGATCTTTGACCCGACTCTGCCCGATCGCACAGTGGAGGTGGAGACCGAAGCTGCCCACGAGATGGTGCGTCGACTGGCGCGCGAGGAAGGCTACTTTGTAGGTATTTCCTCCGGCGCGGCCGCGGTGGCGGCGCTGCGCGTAGCCGAAGGACTTGAAACAGGCGTGGTCGTGACTGTCTTCCCCGATGCCGGATACAAGTATCTGAGCGATGAAGCGCTGTGGAAATAGCAGGCGATAGACCGCAGGTCGTAGTCTGCACGATCATCAGGAAAAAGCCATGAAACTTGAAATCACACGCAGCTTGCTTACACAAATCCATGCCCACGGCGAATCCGCTTACCCTGAGGAGGGGGCCGGGTTTTTGCTCGGCGCGGTGGATGAAGATGTGCGGCGGGTGACAGCCATCCTCACGTTGCCCAACGCTCGCGAGGATGAAGCCCGCCATAACCGTTATCTGCTCACCCCGCAGGATGTGATGCGCGCCGAAGATGAAGCGGAGAGCCGCGGTCTGGCATTAATCGGCGTGTTTCACTCGCACCCCGATTGCCCGAACACGCCCTCTGAATTTGATCGTGATTGGGCGATGCCCTGGTTTTCCTATATCATCACCCGTGTGGACGCGGGGCGAGCGGTCGGCTCGCGCTCCTGGCGCTTGACCCACGACCGCTCGAGGTTTGAAGAAGAAATCGTCCATGTGCTCGCGGATCGCTGATCTGTTGCGCTGAAAATTCTGTTTTTGGAGGTATCCGATGTCTTTGTATTTCATACAACACCAGCACAGCGCTGAGAGCTGCCCGGCGCGCGACCCCAGGATGGGGAACATGCTTTTGCAGCATATCAGCCCGGCGAACGCCCGCAAATTCGGCGTCAGGCTGCTGGCCGATGCCGTGCTGGATGGCAAACATACCTTCAACCTGATCGTTGAAGCCGATGATGTTGCCAATATCGAGAAGTTTATGCAGCCGTTTGCGCAGGCTGGCTCGGTGGAAATCTCCCCTGCTTCGCACTGCGAAACCGTTGTAGCCCGCGAAGGGTGCTAGTGTCGTCTGCGCTTGTACCTTCCCGTGGGTCGCTGAAATAATCCTTTCACAGATGGCGCGGATGAAAAAGCGTTGTACAATCTGCGCCATCTGCTGATGAAGCTGAACGAATGAGGTCAATTTATGCCAACATTGAAAATTCCCACACCTTTGCGCCCTTATGCAGATGGTCAGTCGGTCGTCACTGTTCAGGGGGGGACTGTTGCCGAGGCGCTGCGCGACCTGGTGGCGCAATACCCGGCGCTGGAAAAGCATCTCTTCTCCGAGGAGGGAGAACTGCGCCCCTTCGTCAATCTCTTCCTCGGGCAGGAGGACGTCCGTCACCTGCAAGGGGAGGAGACCCCGTTGAACGAGGATGATGTGCTGCGCATCATCCCTTCCATCGCGGGTGGGTGAGCCATGGATACGCGCTTGCCTGAACTCTCGCACGATGAGATTCTGCGCTACTCGCGCCATTTGCTGATCCCTGAGGTCGGGCTGGAGGGCCAGCAGAAGCTTAAGGCGGCTTCGGTGCTGGTGATCGGCACGGGTGGCCTGGGTTCACCGGTGGCGCTCTATCTGGCCGCGGCGGGCGTCGGGCGCATCGGCCTGGTGGATTACGATGTAGTGGATTTCTCCAACCTGCAGCGCCAGGTCATTCACGGCGAATCGCAGTTGAATAAGCTGAAGGTTGAATCGGCGCGCCAGCGCATGCTGGATATCAACCCTGATATCCAGGTGGATGTGTATAACGAGATTTTCACCTCCGAGAACGCCATGCGCATTGCTGAACCGTATGACATCATCCTGGACGGCACAGATAACTTCCCCACCCGTTACCTGGTCAATGACCTGTGCGTGCTGACCGGCAAACCCAATGTCTACGGGTCGATTTTCCGCTTTGATGGACAGGCCAGCGTGTTTTATGCCGAGGAGGGGCCGTGCTACCGCTGCCTGTTCCCGGAACCGCCTCCTCCAGGACTGGTGCCCTCCTGCGCTGAGGGCGGGGTGTTCGGCGTGTTGCCGGGGACGATCGGCACGATCCAGGCCACCGAGGCCATTAAGCTGATCCTGGGGGTCGGTGAGCCGCTCATTGGCAGGCTGCTGCTTTACAACGCGTTGGATATGAGCTTCGATTTCGTTAAGCTGCGCAAGAACCCCAACTGCAAGGTGTGTGGCGAGCATCCTGAAGTCACCGAGTTGATCGATTACGAGCAATTCTGCGGCATGCCCGCCAGCGACCACGACAGCGGTTCAGCGGGCGACGAGTGGGACATCACTCCGCAGGAGTTGAAAGAGCGCCTCGACCGCGGCGATCCCATCCGCCTGATTGATGTGCGCGAGCCGCATGAATTAGCCATCTCGCGCCTGCCGGGCGCGGAGTTGATTCCGCTGGGACAACTGGCCGCTCGCATGCACGAGCTGGATAGCGCGGAGGAGATCGTGCTCTTCTGCAAGGCCGGGACGCGCTCAGTGCGCGCTCTGGAGGTGCTGGCCAGCGCCGGGTTCCGCAGGATTAAGAACCTGGAGGGCGGCATCAACGCCTGGGCGCAGGAGGTAGACCCCAGTTTGCCGGTTTATTGAGCGCATGGATTCATTGGGTTTACGCGGCCGCCTGAGCGATCTTCCATTAGGAGAGATCCGCTCTTGTGCGACGATCGGCTCAACCAACGATTACGCCGCAGAATGGGCAGCTCAAGGCGCGCCTGATCTGGCGTTGGTGGCCGCTGATGAACAAACTGCTGGGCGCGGGCGCGGCCAACGCAAATGGTTCACCCCCCCGGGCGCGGCGCTGGCTTTTAGCCTGGTGCTGCGCCCAAAGACCCTCGCTGCCGTCACGCGTTTCTCCGGGTTGGGGGCGCTGGCCGTCTGTCAGGCTTTACAGGCGTTTGGCGGGGAGACGGCGTGCGTCAAGTGGCCCAACGATGTGCTGCTCAACGGCCGCAAAACCTGTGGCGTGCTGGTGGAGACCTCCTGGCTGGGGAATGCGCTCTCAGCGGTCATCCTGGGCATTGGCATCAACATTGCATCCTCCGCAGTGCCGCCGGACGACTGGCCTGGACACCATGAGCGCCCATTTCCGCCCACCAGCGTGGAGGCCGAGTTGGGGCGTCCGGTGGAGCGCTTTGTGTTCCTGCGCGCGGTACTGGAGCGGCTATGTGATTGGTATCCGCGAGTGGGGGAGGAGGCTTTTGTCCGCGCCTGGGAGGGGAACTTGGCGTTGCGCGGGGAATGGGTGCTGATCTACTCCGGGGATAGCGACCCGCTTGAAGCGCAGGTGCTCAGCCTGAACGGCGACGGTTCCCTGAATGTGCGGCTGCGCTCCGGGGAGCAAGTCAGCCTGCGGGACGGCGAAATCCACCTGCGGCCGGTTGACAGTTCGTCAAAATGAGCATAAACTAACCCCAGGTCACCCTGGCAGACAAGGAGGCAGGTCATGCTCGACGATTTGCGAGAACAGGCAGATAGCGCGTTGTTTATTGATGATGAGACAGAGGAGTTTGCCGAGGAGGAAGTTGGCGAGCGCTTGTTTTTGGGAATGACGGCGGTGCAGCGTTTTGTGATCGCCACGATGTTGCTGTTGATGGTCTGCATCCTGGGGACGTTCTGTTTGCTGATCACCGAGCGGGTGTATCCCCCTTTGCTTTGACCCTGCGAGAGTAGCTTCTAAATCAAAAGCGCAGCCCGATGGCGGACTGCGCTTTTTGTTTTCAGGCGGCGCCGGCTTTGCGCAGATCGGCGGCGGCGAAACGCGCCAGCGAAACTACAGTGTCATCGGCCTCCAGGTTCATCACCTGCACGCCGCGCGTGGAACGCCCGATGCGGGAGATGGTGTTGGCCTTGGTGCGCAGCACAATGCCGTTGGCGGAGATCAGGGTGATCAGGTCTTCTTCCGGCTGCACTACCCGCACGGCGATGACTTCGCCGACTTTGTCGAGGGCGTTGCGGTCGATGGTGAGGATGCCCATGGTGGCGCGGGATTTCCGGGGATATTCCTCCAGCGGGGTGCGCTTGCCGTAGCCGCGCGTGGTGATCACCAGCAGGTCGCCGCCGGGTTCGATCACGTCCATGCCGACCACCTGATCACCGGGGCGCAGGTTGATGCCGTTAACCCCCTGTGCCGGCCGTCCCATGGCGCGCACTTCCTTTTCGTGGAAGCGCAGCGCCTGGCCGCGGGCGGTGACGATGATGAGTTCGTCGTCACCGCGCGTCAGGCGTACCCAGCCAAGCGCATCGTCGTCGGCCAGCCCCATGGCAATCAGTCCTGAGGGGCGTACGGCTTTGAATTCAGAGAGCACCACGCGCTTGATCTTCCCTTTGCGGGTGAGCATGGTGCAGTATTCGGCTGCTGAAAAATCGGGCACGGCCACCGCCGCGGTGATCGTCTCGCCGGGGGCGAGGGAGAGGATGTTGACGATGGAGATGCCCCGCGCTGTGCGGTTAGCATCGGGAATCTGATAGGCTTTTTCGGAGTACACTTTGCCGCGATCGGAGAAGAAGAGAATGGTGTCGAACGTGCGGGCAGGGAACATCATCAGCACTTCGTCTTCGTCGCGGGTGGTGTGGCCGATCACGCCGCGCCCGCCGCGGCGCTGGGAGCGGTAGGTCTCAGCGCCCACGCGCTTGATGTAGCCGCGCTCGGTGATGGTGATGAGCACCGCCTCGTCGGCGATCAGGTCCTCGTCGTTCAATTCGCTGTTGGCGTCGGGGACGATCTGGGTGCGCCGGGGGTCGTTGTATTTTTGCGCCAGCTCTTGCAGGTCGTCTTTAACCAGGGCGAGGATTTTCTTTGGGTGCGCCAGCAAATCTTCCAGGTAGGCGATTTTTTCCATCAACGCCTTGTGTTCATCTTCGATTTTCTGACGCTCCAGGGCGACCAGGCGCCGGAGTTGCATATCCAAGATCGCCTGTGCCTGCTTCTCGCTCAGGTTGAAGCGCGTGATCAGGCGCCCTTTAGCGGTCTCGGCATCGGGGGATTTGCGAATGGTCTGCACCACTTCGTCGAGGTTTGCCAGGGCGATTAGCAAGCCTTCGAGGATGTGGGCGCGCGCCCGGGCTTTGTTCAGTTCGTACTGGGAGCGGCGGGTGATGACTTCCTGGCGGTGTTCGATGTAGTAGTGCAGAGCGCGCTTGAGCGAAAGCAGGCGTGGCTCGCCCCTTACCAGCGCAAGCATTTGCACGCCAAAGGTGGATTGCAGCGGCGTATATTTATAGAGCTGATTGAGCACCTTGCGCGGGTGGGCGGTGCGCTTGAGTTCGATGATGATGCGCATGCCGGTACGGTCGGATTCATCGCGCAGATCGGAGACATCGTCCAGTTTTCCTTCACGCGCCAGTTTGGCGATGCGCTCGATCAGCGTGTTTTTGTTGAGCTGGTAAGGGATTTCGGTGATGACGATGCGATGGCGGTTGCGGGTGTGCTCCTCGATGAAGGCTTTGCCGCGCAGGATGATACGCCCGCGGCCGGTGCTGTAGGCCTGGCGGATCCCCTCGTCACCGATGATGACGCCGCCGGTGGGGAAATCTGGCCCGGGTAAAAAGGGGAGCAGGTCTTCCACGGTGACATCGTCAATCTGGTCGTAGTGGTCAATCAGATAGGTCAGCGCCTGGGCCAGTTCCCCCATGTTGTGCGGCGGGACGTTGGTTGCCATGCCCACGGCGATCCCCGCGGAGCCGTTGAGCAACAGGTTTGGCAGGCGCGAGGGCAGCACGGTAGGCTCTTGCAAGGAGCCGTCGAAGTTGTCAATGAAATCGACCGTGTCTTTGTCGATGTCGGTGAGCATCTCTTCGGCCATGCGACTCAGGCGGGCCTCGGTGTACCGCATCGCCGCCGGGGAATCGCCGTCAATCGAGCCGAAGTTGCCCTGCCCGTCCACCAGGGGGTAGCGCATGGAGAAATCCTGCGCCATGCGCGCCATAGTGTCATACACTGCGGCGTCGCCATGGGGGTGGTATTTCCCCAGCACCTCGCCGACGATACGGGCGGATTTTTTGTAGCTGCCGCTGGCGCGGATGCCCATATCGTGCATGGCGTAGAGGATGCGGCGGTGAACCGGCTTTAGCCCGTCGCGCACATCTGGCAAGGCGCGGGCGACGATCACGCTCATGGCGTAATCCAGGTAAGCAGAACGCATCTGCTGGTCAATATCTACAGATTGAATGGTACCAACGTCCATAAGCAGTTTCTCTTTCGACCGGGGGCAAACGAAAAAACGTGTGCTCACCCGATGGCGGGCACACGTTTAATTATACCGCGAACGCCCCTCCCGCGCCGTTGGCGGCGCGTTTGGATGGGCTGCACAGCACGCTGAGATTGGCTTTTAATAAACCCCGACTCTTTGGACTGGGGTCAGGAAACGCTTTCTCCCTCTACGATAGGGGCATCGTCCTGGTTGCGCAGCGTTTTCAATCCCACCACGATGGGGATGGCGATGAGGATCACGCTGATGCACAGCATAGCCAAGCCCATAGTGATCGCCGCGCCCGGATCGCTGCTGCCAAAAATATCAATCTCTGCGCCGGGGATCGCGCCAGCCAGCGCGAAGATCAACCCCATGCACAGGCCTGCCAGTCCGGGGAAACCACACGCGAGGGTGGTGCCGACGGTCGCCAGGATTGCACCTGTCTTTTTGTCCATATTGCTTCTCCTTTGTTCTGAGGGCGATAGTTCGATGAGGCATTATAACCGACGCGGCGGGTTTTGGTTACCCGCGCAGTTGGGCGCCCAGTTCGCGCTCCAGCCGTTTGACGATCTTGTTGCGGATTTTGGCGGCATCTTTGTCGGTCAGGGTTCGCTCCGCGTCCTGGTAGGTCAGGCTGTAGGCCAGGGATTTCTTTCCCGCGCCGATCTGTTCGCCGCGGTAGACGTCGAACAGGCGCACGTCCGTGACGCGCCTTCCGCCGGTCTGGCGGATGAGGGCCTCCACCTGTCCCGCGGGGACGTCTTCGTCCACGATCAGGGCGATGTCCTCCAGGATGGGCGGCTGGGTGGGGATGGCGCTCACCTTGAAGAGCGCTGGCACGGCCTCGATGAGGGCGCGCAGATCAAAATCCGCGGCGAGGACGGGAGTTTCGGGGAAGTCGTAGTTCTCCGCCACCAGGGGGTGCAGTTCGCCCATCACGCCGATGGATGTGTCGTTCAGCCGGATTTCAGCGCACTTGCCGGGGTGGAAGCTGGGATGCTTCCCGGGCTGGAAATTCACATCGGGGAGGTGTAACCCCCTCAGGGCGTGTTCGATGATGCCTTTCAGATCGTAGAAGTCCATCGGAGTGGAATCTGCCCCTTGCCAGTCGGGGAGGGCGCGCGGGCCGGTCAGAGCGATCACCAGCCGCGGTTGCTCGTCGGGAAGCTCCGCTCCCTCCACCGGGAGGAAGACCGGGTTGATCTCGAAAACGGCGATGCGCTGGCGAATGCGGGCGTTGTGTTCGATGATCTCCAGGACGGAGGCAAGCAGGCTGTGGCGCAGCACCGAGCGCTCGGGGGTGATGGGGTTGGCGAGGGTGAAGTAATCGCCAAACAAACTTCCGATGTCTGTGGAGACATCGAAAGTCTCCGCGGGGAGGAGACGCGCCTCGCGCTGCGGCGAGGTCAGCCGGTGGGTGATGATCTCCTGCAATCCCAGGCCGGAAAGCAAATCGCGCAGGCGCTCCTCGATTTCCAATGGGCGGTTGGTGCGCTGCGGCGGCAGGGCGTCGGCCATGCGCGTCTCCGGGATGCGGTCGTAGCCGTAGATGCGGGCAATCTCCTCCATCAGGTCGGCCTTTCCTACCACGCCGGTGCTGATGTCGAGGCGGTGGGGGGGGGATTTGACGGTGATAAGGTGATTGGGTGACTGGTTACTTGTTGCCTTGTCACCTGATAACTCACACTCAAACTCCAGCCGCTCCAGTATCTCTACGATCTCCGCGGCGCGCAGTTCAATGCCCAGCCAGCGGCGCACATCGTCGGGGGTGATTTGCACCACCGGGTCTTCGGGGGGCAGGGGGTAGGCGTCCACCAGCTCGGGGGCGATCTCGCCGCCGCCCCAGGCGTGCATGTAAGCCAGCCCCAGGCGCACGCCCTGCGGGGCGAGTTCGGGATGCACGCCGCGCGAGAAGCGGTAGGCCGCCTCGGAGGGCAGGTTCTGCGCCATCACCGTGCGGCGGGTGTTGATCATGTTCCAGGCCGCGCCTTCCAGCAGCACGCGGGTGGTCTTCTCGGTGACCTCCGATTCCAGGCCGCCCATCACGCCCGCCAGCGCCAGCGGGCCGCTCTGATCGCAGACGAGGATGGTGAAGTCGTCCAGGGTGCGCTCTTCGCCGTCGAGCGTGACCAGTTTTTCGCCGGGCTGCGCGGCGCGGGTGATGATGGTGGGCTTCTCGGCGCCGGCCTTCCGCGCGCGCGCCAGCAGCACGTCGTAATCGAAGGCGTGCAGCGGTTCGCCCAGTTCCAGCATGGCGTAGTTGGTGGCGTCCACGATGGCGTTGATCGGGCGCACTCCGGCCAGTTTGAGGCGCAATTGCACCTTGTAGGGGCTGGGTAGAATCTTTACGCCCTCGATCAGCCCCAGAGTGAAGCGCGGGTTGAGGGACGGATCGGTGATCTGGATGTTGACGAAACGACCGACCGCAGACGATTGACCGCGGACAGCGGTCTGTGGCCCGCTGTCGGTGGTCGGTGGTCTCAATTCCGTGCCCGTGATCGCCGCCACCTCGCGCGCCACGCCGTAGATGTTGGCTCCGCGGGCGAAGTTGGGGGTGATAGCGATGTCGAACACGGCGTCGCCCAGGTAATCGGCCAGCGGCGCGCCGGTGGGCGCGTCGGGGTCGAGGATGATGATGCCCTCGTGCTCGTCGGAGATGCCCAGCTCCTTCTCGGAGCAGGCCATCGAGTAGGATTCCACGCCGCGGATTTTCCGCCGTTTGAGTTTGACGATGGGCGTGCGGGGGTCGTGGGCATCTATGATGGTCGCGCCTTCGCGGGCGTAGGCTACCTTCAGCGGGGCATCCAGCGGGCCTTTGCCCTTGTATTCAAACAGGTTGGGCGCGCCGGTGAGCACGGTGTGCATCCGCTCGCCGTCGTCGAGTTTGCACAGCACCAGCCGATCTGCGTCGGGGTGGGGCATCACCTCGTGAATCGCGCCGACCACAATCTTGTCGCGCTCCCAGGCGAAGCCGGTGATTTTATACTGCTGCTGGCCTTCGGGTTGGGGAAGGCCCACATAGCGGATCTCTTCCACCTCGAGACCTGCCAGCGTCATCTTGTGCGCCAGTTCCTCGGGGGGGAGGGGGATTTCAACGTACTCTTGTAGCCAGGAAAGAGGTACTTTCATCGTCAATTCCTTTTGAGGGAGGGATTCTGAATATCTTCGGATGATCACGCGTTGTGTATCACGCTAAATCTTCCAGCCCGATAGATTCCAATCGTTGACAAACCAAATGAAAGCCAGCGCAGCCAGCGAAATTAGCGAGTAATGCAGGCGTCCTCCAATGCTCCAATACGCTTCCTTCCAGGCCCGCACGGTGAAAGCCAGCAGCCCCGCAGTGAGGATGGTTGTCAGGAGAGGAAGCGCCAGGGAGGCGAGGAACCAGACAGGGGTTTCGGCGAACACGTTTACGGAGACCTGTCCCATCCGCACAATGAGCGCCAGGAAGAAAAACAGGTTTAGGGCGGCCACAGTCGCGGCCAGCGCCCGCGCCTGCCGCGCCGGTCGGGGGAACGTTGGGGGCTGCTTTCGCAAACGGCGCAACAAACCGGCCAGCGGCCACGCCAGCACGGAGAGGAACATCAGCACAATGTACCCCATCAGCATGGCCTGAAAGCCGTCGGTTTCATACCAGGGTACTTTTTCCGCCGCCACGGGCATTTCCATCAGCGAGAAAAACAGGTGTGTGATGCGCCCGTTCGCGTCTTCGCGAAAAGCCATAACCTCCTCGCCATCCGTGCGCTGAAATAACAGCGGTTCAACGGCTACCCAACGGGTGGGCTTGCCCATCCCCGCGGGGGGTGTCAGTGTAAGTTCGCCATTGTCCTCCGTCGTGATGTGAAATTGCAGCAGGGGCATGGGCGGCAGCCCTTTTTCCAGCGTGGTGTGGGCGTAATGGTTCCAGCGGTAGTTGCCGGTGAAACGCTGTAAGTTTGCGGGGGCGGCCGCGTCCGGCGCGGTCACCCTCTCGGCAAGGGGGTAATAACGATCAAGGAACTGGCTGACCAACGCGCCGCGCGGGTCTTCTCCACCGCCGAATAGGTTGACGGAAGCGTTGAACGAGACGAAAAAGCCAATGTTCTCCTCCGGTATCAAATAGAGGAAACTGGTAAAGCCGGGCACATCGCCGCCATGAGCAAGCGCCCGTTGGCCGTTTTCCGTGTGTTCAAAAAAGCCGTAGGCCCAGCCATCCAGCCCAGGGTGGTGGGTGAATTGCTGTTGCTGCATCTGCCGGGCTGCGGCTTCGTCCAAAATACGGCGGCCCTCGAATTGCCCGTTCTGGAGGTGTGCAATCATAAAACGGGCCATATCCACAGCGGTGGTGTAGAGCGAACTGGCCGGGGCGGTGTTGAAATAC
>WFTY01000427.1 GCA_015485245.1 Anaerolineales bacterium
GGGAGACGGCGCGCCAGAGCTACGCCTGCCGCCACCAGCGCGAGGCCGCCGATCTCTTCGTGGCCGCCTTCTTCGCCCCCAAGCGGCCGGAGACGATCGACGCGGTGCCCACCAGCGAGGACCTGATCGCCTGGCGCGAGGGCCGGGCGGTGCGCCGGCAGGTGGCGGCGCAGACCGAAGAATTGGCACGGCGCCATCGCTTCTTCCACTGGTACATCGAGTTCCCAGAGGTGTTCGAGCGGGGCGGCTTCGACTGCGTGCTGGGAAATCCGCCGTGGGAGCGCATCAAGCTGCAGGAAAAGGAGTTCTTCGCCAGCCGCGCCCCCGACATCGCCGCTGCGCCCAACGCAGCTGCCCGCCGCCGCATGATCGAGGGGCTCAACGAACCGCCGCAAGATGTGCCCGAGGGCGTGCGCCAAGCCATGCGCCGCCTGTATCGGAAGTTTCAACAAGCCAGGCAGACCGCCGAGGCGGCCAGCCAGTTCGTGCGCACCGGCGGGCGTTTCCCACTCACCGGGGTGGGCGATGTGAACCTCTATGCCGTCTTCGCCGAGAGCTTTCTGAACCTGATGGGCGCGGGCGGCCGCGCCGGGCTCATCTGCCCCACCGGCATCGCCACCGATGACTCCACCAAGGTCTATTTCGAGCACATCACCAGTCGGCACCACCTTGCCGCCCTGTATGACTTCGAGAATCGGGAAAAGCTGTTCCCGGCGGTGGACAGCCGCATGAAATTCGCCCTGCTCACCCTCGGCAGCGACTGCCCGGAAGCAGACTTCCTCTTTTTCGCCACCCGGGTCGAGCATCTGCGCGACCCGCGCCGCCACTTCCAGCTCTCCGCCGCCGACATCCACCTGCTCAATCCCAACACCCATACCTGCCCGGTGTTCCGCAGCCGCCGTGATGCCGAGCTGACCAGGAAGATCTACCGCCAGGTGCCGGTGCTCAGCGACGAATCCAGGGGCGCGGCGGGCAATCCCTGGGGTATCCGCTTCAATGCGATGTTCCACATGTCCAACGACAGCGGCCTGTTCCGCACCCGCGAGCAGTTGCTGGAGGAAGGCGCCACTGGGCAGAGGTCGAATTGGTTGCTGCCCGATGGCACCGTCTATGTGCCCCTCTACGAGGCCAAGATGGTCCACCAGTTCGACCACCGCTGGGCCGAGTACGAGGAAGACGGCAAGACCACCCGCGACCTCACCGACGAAGACCACGCCGATCCCCAGCGCGCCGCCCGCCCGCGCTACTGGGTGCCCCGCGACGAGGTCGAGGCCCGCCTCGCCGCCCGCGACTGGCATCGCGGCTGGCTGCTGGGGTGGCGGGACATCTGCCGCTCCACCGACGAGCGCACCGTCATCGCAGGCGTGGTGCCGAGGGTGGGGGTGGGGAACAATTTCCCGCTGATGTTCCCGAATAAACAAATTGAGCCAAAACTGTTAGCGGCTTTGGTGGGCAACCTGTCGGCACTTGCATTCGACTTTGTGGCACGACACAAGGTTGGGGGAACGCACCTGAACTTTTTCATCATCAAGCAACTTCCAGTCTTGCCACCCGGCGCCTACACCCCAGCCGACCTCGAATTCATCGTCCCCCGCGTCCTCGAACTCACCTACACCGCCGAGGACCTGCGCCCCTGGGCCGAGGACTTGGGCTACACCGGCGACCCCTTCCCCTGGAACCCCGACCGCCGCCGGCTCCGCGCCGAGCTGGATGCCTGGTACGGCCGCCTCTACGGCCTCAGCCGTGACGAGCTGCGCTACATCCTCGACCCCGCCGATGTCGGCGGCGAGGACCACCCATCCGAGACCTTCCGCGTGCTCAAGAAGAAGGATCTGGAGACTTTCGGTGAATACCTCACCCGTCGCCTCGTGCTGGAAGCATGGGATGCACTGGAAGAATGATCCCGGCTCAATGTCCATGACTGAGAGCGGCCCGATGCTGCTGTGGCAAGATGTTCCCGGGCAAAAAACTCCATTGATTCAGATGGTTACTTCTCGTGCCCGAAGGGCATCTAGTAACCATTCATCGAACGATGTTGCTGCCGGGAAAACAGATGATGCAGGGTCATTGAAGCCGGTGGGTGATTCCCCGATTCCGGTCAGATGATGCCGTCGTTGAAATCGCAGGGATAGGAGTAGTGGCGGTGGGCAAAAGTATGTTGTCGCCGGGTTGACAAGACATCCTGTCTAGTCAAGATCCCAGTGATAATGCACCTTGACCTTGTTCAGCCAGCTCCAGGGAAGATATCCTTCCTTCTGCATCCGCCCCACCACGATGGCGGGGGCTACTCCTGTCTCCTTGGCGAATCTCCGCACGGCCTCATAGGTGTGAGGAAGCTGCTTCAACTGTTTGGCAAATTTGGGAGGGATCAGCAGGTCTCTGGCAAAACGATCGGCTTCCCTTTCGTATTCGTCGTCGAGTCCCTCGGTCTCCAGAAACAGGATGCGTTTCCCGTGCAGGAGAATGTGGGCCGCCTCGTGGAAGAAGGCGAACCACAGATGGTCATTCGTCTTATGCCTCAGGCTCAACATGATCAGGGCCCTTTCCGGAGACAGCCAGCAGGTGGCGCCACCGGCGGGGCAACCCTTCGGAGCAGGCTCAAAAACCACTGCCACCCCTGCCTCCGCACAACGTGCCTGTAGATGCGGGACAAAGGAGCTCGGTTCGGTTTCATTCGTCAGGGCCCGGAGTTCCGTGAGGATGGTTTTGAACACCTGTCGGTTGTAGGGGAGTGTTGTCATTTGCTCGGCCCGGCGTTCTCCCTGGCGTAGCCAGGCAGCAATTGCGGCTGGATTCTTTTTGACTTTGTCCGAGGCCCTGAAGGCGGCTTTCAACGAATTTTGCTTCGTCCGCCACACATCGACGGAGCTCACACCGAAGAAGGAGAGGCACTCGGCAACCTGTGAGCCTTTGTTTGAAAACCGTCTGATCCAGCCGAAGCGAATCATCTCCTTTAGCGGAAGTTCGTCGAGCCAGTCTGCCTGAGCCTCAAGAGCCTCCACCTCTTTCCGATGCATCAGGGAAGAGCGGTACTGGGCTTCGCGGGTCATCCAGAACCGGGCACTGCCACCCAGGACTCGCTCCAGCTTGACCGCCGTCTCTTCGGTGAGCGGTGCCTTGCCGCTGACCAGTTGGCTGATGTGCTTTTTCGTGTAGGCGCAACGTCGTGCAAGCTCGGTCTGACTCCAGCCTTTTTCTTCCAGTAGATCGGCGATGGTTTCGCCGGGAGGAGAGATCCAGTCGTACAGGAAATCGCCCATCGGCTCAGTCATGATAGTCTCCAATGAAAACGATGTTTATCCGCGTGACCTGAATCCAGGCGACGCCGCCATTCGGAAGTTGAGGAACGGGATTGTGGTTGGGTTCGAATACCAGCCTCTTTCCTCCATGCAGGGAGAGGGCGAACTGCCCCGCACGATTCCCTTTGAGGGGGTGGGGTCGCCCAGCAGGTAGTTCTGCCACATGGGCCGCTGCTTGCAGGTCGGCGAGGCGGGCCCGGAGTTTTTTTGCGCATGGTTTACCCAATTTGCGCTCGGCCCAACGGCTGTCGGTACATAGCCGACGCACCCTCCCATCTAGAAATCCAATATCCAATCCATCCAAGAAAGCTATTTTGTTTACCGTTTTGGTATACAAAATAATACATGCTCTTCATTTGGTCAAATAAAGAAGAATGTGGGGAGTGTTGCAAGGCGCTGCCGAATGTGCATTCGCACCGGGGGGGGCTATCTGCGCGATTGCCCGTTCATCAAATGGGTTGGGCCGTTGGCTCAATTGTAGATCTGCTACCGGGTACTGATACCGGCACGATTGTAATGATCCCGCATTTTGGTGAGGGGCGGCTTTTCCTGTCCGGCCCGGAGCATGCCGAGGCAGGTTGTTCCCTGGATGTTTCACCCAAAACTGGCTATGCTTTCAGCCCTTCGAGAGCCGTGGCTGACGACGACGCATGAACGAACAACGCATCCGCGAGATCCCCTACAACTACACCTCGTTCTCCGACCGGGAGATCGTGATCCGGTTGCTGGGTGAGGA
>WFTY01000428.1 GCA_015485245.1 Anaerolineales bacterium
GGATATCCAGTGTGGGGGCTGGCGTTGGGGTGCCTTCGGGGTAATACTGGAAGAAGGTTTCGGCGATAAAGCGGTCGACTTCTGCCTCGCTGACGGTGATGCCGCGACGCTCCGCTTCCTGGCGTATCAGCAAATCGGCGATGATGTCATCCAATACCTTTGTGCCCAGGAAGGCCGGTTCGAGCTGGAACTGAATCTGCCGCAGGGAGTTCTCGATCAGCGGGCGAGTGTTTTCGTCGGTGAAGTTTTGCATGAACTGGAAATAGCTGGTGTATTGGTTGACCAGTTGCATGCGCACGTAGCGCGCCCGAGTCTGGAACTGGGCTACCGTGACCTGGTCGCCGTTGACGGTGACGATGGGTTTGCGGATATCGACGTATTTTTCTTTGTAAAAACCGTAGGCGGCGAGCAGGATGACGGTAGCAACCACAGCGATGGTGCTGTAGATGATGATGCGTTGCTGCATTTGCTCGCGCTCGATGCGCGCCATTTGTTTTCGGCTGGGGGGAGTGATTCTCTTCTGTTTTGCCATAGTACGTTGTGGGTCTCTGGGGATCAGGCGCGTAGCCGGGCGAGGGCCGCGCGCGAGGAAAGAACAAAAGGCGGGCATAGGCCCGAGAGGGCGCTATGCCCGGTATGTTCAGGGGACAGCGTTCAGCGCAGTGATTCGCCCACGAACGGCAGCAGTGCGAGGTGGCGCGAGCGTTTGATCGCTTTTGCCAGGGCACGCTGATGCTTGGCGCAGGTGCCAGTCTGTCGGCGAGGACGGATCTTGCCGTCCTCAAAGATGAACTGGCGTAGCAGATCGACTTTCTTGTAGTCGATGGCTAATTCACTGTCCGCGCAGAAGCGACAGGTTCGGGGACGGTAATAGCGCCGTCTTTGATATGCACTCACGGTTCTAACTCCTACTGGATAGCTCGCTGGCAGGCTGTCTGGCCGCTTCCTAGAAGGGGAATTCGTCTTCGAGGGAATCGGCGTGGTTGTAATCCTCTTCTTCGGTGCCGCGACGCTCGCCGAGCATGATCATCTCGTTGGCGACGATCTCCACCGAGGTGTGCCGGGTGCCGTTGGCATCTTCCCAGCGGCGGGTTTGCAGCCGCCCCTCGATGTAGACCTGCTGGCCCTTGCTCAGATACTGGTTGCAAATTTCGGCCAGTCTGTTCCAGGCGACGACGTTGAACCACTCCGTGTCGGTGCGACGTTCGCCGTCAGTGGTCGTCCAACTACGATTGGTCGCCACGCTGAAGGTGGTCACAGGGCGGCCAGAAGGGGTGTAACGCATTTCCGGATCGCGCCCCAGGTGCCCGATGATCATTACTTTGTTCAGGCCTCGGCTCATGACAGCCTCCCGATGCTTATTCGTCGGTCGATGTAATCAGGAAGCGCATCACCGGTTCCAGGAACCGCAGGTTGCGCTCCAGCTCAGTCACGAAGCTTGGGGCGATCTGGATGTTTAACAAAAAGTATTGCCCGTTGTTCTGCTTACGGATCGGGTATGCCAGTTGGCGTTTGCCCCAGGGGTCTACTTTGTTGACCGAACCCCCTGCTTCTGTGATCCATCCCTTGATCTTTTCGACCACTTCGTTGGTGGCGGTTTCGTCCAGGTCGGGATGGACGATGAAGACAAGTTCGTATTCGCGCATATTTACCTCCTTTCCACGGGATTGCCCCTGACGCCGCGAATGCGCCAGAAGCGGAAAGCGGTGAAAAGGATAACATGAAGGGGGGGATTTGTGAAGAAGGAGATTAAAGAGAACATCCCGCAGGTTCAAAACCCGCGGGATGCTGTTTTGCGGAAGTGGCTAGAACAATCCCCAGTCTGCGCCGACGCCTTCTTCCATATATGTGGGATCCCAGTATTCCATGCCCATCTCGACGGTGGTGGGGCGTTCGAGTACCTGCTCTGCCTTGGCGCGCGCCGCTTCGAGCAGCGCGGGGGCATACGGGCAAAAGGGGGTGGTCATAATCATCACGACGTGCGCGCTGTCGTCTTCCGCGTTGATGCGCACGTCGCGCACCAGCCCCAGTTCCATGATGTTGAGGCCGATTTCCGGGTCCACCACCTGACGGAAGGCGCTGTCGAGGGGTTGGAAGTATTCTGGATGGGTGGTTTCAATTTGCCACTTTGGGCGGGGTTTACTACTCATGGTGTGGTTTTCTCTGTCTCTTGATTTACTGGCGGCGCGCTGACGACGTAAGTGCAGTGGGTATCGCCGTTGAGCACGCATTTGATTTTTTCAATGGGCACATCGAGCACGTTGGAGATCAGCGTCTCATCCACCGCGCAGACTTCGGGATGAGTTTGGCCGACGTGCAGGTAAGGGCAGCCGACCTCGCGAATATGGTAGCCATCGCTCTTGTGCTCCCACTCGACGACGAAGCCTTCGGAGTTTAGCAGGTCGCGCACGATGTCGAGGCGCTCCTCGATGGGGAGATCGTCCACATCCAGGTCAGCAGCGTATTCGGCGGCCAGCTCGTTGGCCATCTGTGAAAAGAGTTCGCCCACCAGCAGGTCGGGCAGGGTTTCCTTGAGCTGGTTGAGCAGGCGGATGGTCAGCTTGAGGTAACGGCTGGGAAATTGCTCCATCCCCTTTTCGGTGAGAAAGTACACCAGCCGCGGCCGTCCGACTCCGTGACGCTCCTCCTCGGAGGCAACCAGCCCGCTGGCTTCCAGCTTGCTGATGTGATGGCGCACGGAAATCGGGTTGATGCCCACGGATTCGGCCAGCTCGTTGATCGTGCAGCGCTGGCGCGTGAGCAGTGTGCGGAGGACTTTCTCTCGAGTGGTTGATGTCGTCATAGTGGATCAATCGGTTGTGCCCGAACTTGCTTTGGCCCTGAGTATACCATGCTGCCTCGCAAGGTGTCAATAATTTATATGAATAATATCAAAAATATTGACCGAATCCGCCCTCCGTGCTATAATCCGGCCACAATAGAAAAACCGATGGCGCGTGTAGGGCGCGCTTCATTTTTTGCAAGGAGAACACATGTCCGAGTTAATGATCAAAGACCTGCATGTCAACGTTGAAGGAAATGAGATCCTCAAGGGCCTCAGCCTCACCGTTCGTCAGGGAGAGATTCATGCCCTTATGGGGCCGAATGGCACTGGAAAGTCCACGCTGGCCTACACACTGATGGGGCACCCTAACTACGAAGTCACCGGCGGTGAGGTGCTTTTTAAAGGGCAGAACATCCTCGAACTGGCGCCGGACGAGCGCGCCCATCTGGGGTTGTTCCTGGCTTTTCAGTACCCGGTAGCCATCCCCGGGGTGACGGTGGCGAACTTCCTGCGCACGGCGATCAACGCTCATCGCAAGGCCGCCGACCCGGAAGATAAGGGCATCTCGATCCCGGAGTTTCGCAAGCTGCTCAAAGAGCGCATGGATTTGCTTCAGATGGAGCATTCTGTGGCCGGGCGTTATCTCAATGATGGGTTCTCTGGCGGCGAGAAGAAGCGAGCGGAGATTTTGCAGATGGTGACTCTCCAGCCGGAGATCGCCATCCTCGATGAGACCGACTCGGGATTGGACATCGACGCCCTGCGCATTGTCGCTGAGGGCGTCAACGCCATGCGCGGCGCGGCGTTCGGCGCGCTGGTGATTACGCACTATCAGCGCATCCTCAATTACATTCAGCCGGATTTTGTTCATGTCATGCTGGACGGCCGCGTGGTTGAATCCGGCGGCCCGGAGCTGGCTCACCGCCTTGAAGCGGATGGTTATGATTGGTTGCGCGAGAAGCATAGCCAGGTAGCTGTTTAAAGGACAGTTGATTATGAGTACAACAGATACCCAACTTTTAGATGGTATTGGCGAGTACAAGTGGGGCTTTCGCGACCCGGAGACCTTTGTATTCAAATCGAAGAAGGGACTTGATCGCGAGGTGGTGGAACAGATTTCTGCCATGAAGGGCGAACCTTCGTGGATGCTGGAGTTTCGCCTCAAGGCGTTGGAACATTTCCAGCAGCGCCCGATGCCCAGTTGGGGCGGTGATCTCTCCACGCTTAACCTGGATGAGCTGTACTATTATGTCAAGCCCACCGACGAGGAGGGCAAGTCTTGGGACGATGTCCCCGATACGATCAAAGAGACCTTCGACCGCCTGGGCATCCCCGAAGCTGAACAGAAGTTCCTCGCCGGCGTGGGGGCGCAGTATGAATCCGAGATGGTGTACCACAGTGTGCAGAAGCACCTCGAAGAGCAGGGCGTGATCTTCCTCAGCATTGAAGAAGGCCTGCGGCAGTATCCCGACCTGTTCCGCCAGTACTTCAGCACAGTGATCCCCATCGAGGATAACAAGTTCGCCGCGCTCAACAGCGCGGTTTGGTCGGGCGGCTCGTTCGTCTACATCCCCCCGGGAGTCAAGGTGGAGATGCCTTTGCAGGCTTATTTCCGCCTCAACGTGGCGAATATTGGTCAGTTCGAACGTTCGCTGATTATCGCTGATGAAGGCTCGCAGGTGCACTATGTGGAAGGCTGTACCGCGCCGCAATATACCACCGATTCGTTCCACAGCGGTGTGATCGAGATCGTGGTCAAGAAGGGTGCCCGCGTGCGCTACACCACCATCCAGAACTGGTCGAACAATGTGTATAACCTGGTGACCCAGCGCGCCATTGTGGAAGAAGATGCCACGATGGAGTGGGTGGATTCCAACCTCGGCTCCAAATTGACGATGAAGTACCCCTCCTGCTATCTGATGGGGCCGGGCGCACACGGCGAGATCCTCTCGATGGCCTTCGCTGGCCGCGGTCAGCATCAGGACACTGGGGGCAAGGTGGTCCACTTTGCGCCCAACACCAGCAGCAAGATCGTCTCTAAGTCCATCAGCAAGGATGGGGGGCGCGCCTCGTACCGCGGCTTACTCAAGGTGCACAAGGGTATGGGGGGCGTGCGCTCCAACGTGGTTTGCGATGCGCTGCTGCTCGATCCGCAATCGCGCTCCGACACCTACCCCTACATCGAAATTGACGATGAGGACGTGACCATCGGCCACGAGGCTTCGGTCTCCAAGATCGGCGAGGAGCAATTGTTCTACCTGATGAGCCGCGGCATGAGCGAAGAGGAAGCCACCACGATGATCGTCTCCGGCTTCATTGAGCCGCTGGTGAAAGAACTACCCATGGAATATGCCATCGAGATGAACCGTCTGATTCAGTTGCAGATGGAAGGTTCGATTGGTTGATGCAATGTCTGCGAATGAGAAAGAGTTTATGACGACCAAACGAGTTGTAACCCGCACCCAGCGCTCCCGCCGCCCCAGATTCGACGGCTTTACGTTCAGCCGTGAGATGATCCCTGCTGGCGAGGGCGGTAGCCTGCTGGATGATTTTCGCGCCCGCGCCTGGGAGGCGTATGAGCGCCTGCCGTACCCGACGACCAGCGATGAACCCTGGCGTCGCACAGATATCAGCAAATTGAACGGCGATTTCCGGCTCCCTGCGCCGGAAGCTTACCTGGATTTGCCCCCCGTCCCGGAGCGCCTGCTGCTCCCGCTGGTCAGCGATCAGCATGGCGGGCAGATCCGTCTGCTCCCCGGCGAAGTGCAGCAGGACCTCAACCCTGATCTGGCGCAGCGGGGGGTGATCTTCGCTGACCTGGAGACCGCTGCCCGTCAGTTCCCCGATCAGGTGGCTAAGGCGTTGGGGACGATTGTCCGCCCCGACGAGGGCAAATTTGCCGCCCTTTCCGCCGCCCTGGCGCAGAACGGCGTTTTCGTCTATGTGCCGCGCGGCGTGCAGGTGGAGCAACCGCTGCACAGCCTGGTGTGGGCTGCGGGAGTTGGGCTGGCGCATTTCTCCCACCTGGTGATCTGGCTGGAAGAGGGCGCCTCGTTGACCTACGTGCACGAGGCGGCCTCCCCGAACGGCCTTGGCGGGCAGACCCTGCACAGCGCCGTGGTGGAACTGTACGTCGGCCCAAACGCCAGCCTGCGTTTTGTGGAGCTGCAATCCCTGGGCGATAACGTGTGGAACTTCACGCACGAACGCGCCGTGCTGGAGCGCGACGCCAGCCTGGATTGGATCTTCGGCGCCATTGGCTCGCGCCTGACCAAAAACTTCTCCGACCTCGACCTGGTAGGGGTGGGCGCGCACGGGCGCATGTCGGGTTTCTACTTCACGGATGGCGAGCAACATCTGGATCACGATACTCAGCAAAATCATCGCGCCGCCAACACCACCAGCGATCTGCTCTTCAAAGGCGCGCTGAAAGGACACAGCCGTTCGGTGTGGCAGGGGATGATCTACGTCGCTCCCGGGGCGCAGCGCACCGATGGCTACCAGGCCAACCGAAACCTGGTGCTCAGCGAGAACGCCCGCGCGGATTCCATCCCCGGCCTCGAAATCCTGGCCGATGACGTCCGCTGCACGCACGGCGCCACCGTGGGCAAGATTGACCCGGAGCTGGTTTTCTATTTGCGCAGCCGCGGCATCCCCGCCGAACAGGCCGAGCGACTGGTCGTGGAGGGATTCTTCGACCCGATCATGCAACGCATCCCTTTCGACGGCGTGCGAGCGCGTTTTCAGGAGGCGATTCAGGCAAAGATGACCGCACAGTAGGCGATTTTGCCGTATAATACCGGTGGGGAAATTCTTCCTCCAAAGCACATGGAAATTTTTTCGAAAACAGGAGGTTAACATTGGCCGGTCTTCCTTTTACCTCTCCCCCCAACGCGAAGCGCGCTTATGCAGTTGGCGATGTGGTCGAGGTGCTGTGCGATCATGATAATGAGAAGAAGGAGCGCGTGCGGGACTGGTTGGAAGGCGTTGTGGTGCAGGTGGATGACAAGCTGGTCGCTGTCCAGTTCCACGAAAACGTCTACCTGACCAACGGCTGGATGGTCCCCGATCACGTGCTCTGGTATCCGAAGGATTCGCCGAACCTGCGGCATCCGACCAAGAGCCGTCGATAACCTGATCCCTGAGTGCGCCGGAAGCCAGCTGACAGAATCGCAACCGGCGCACAACAACTTTTTTGGATTTATGAAGCCTACTCATCCCCCCAAGATTGTTTTAGACGTGCAGAAAATCCGGGCGGATTTTCCGGTGCTGGAGCGCGAGGTGCGCCCTGGCGTCCCCTTGATTTACCTGGATTCCACCGCCACCAGTCAGAAGCCGCGGCAGGTGCTGGAAGCGATGGATCGTTTCTATCGCCGCACCAACGCCAACATCCATCGCGGCATTCACACCCTGGCGGAGGAGGCCACTGCCGGCTATGAAGCCGCCCGTGAGCGCATCGCTCGATTCATCGGCGCTGCCGCGGCGCACGAGGTCATCTTTGTGCGCAACACTACTGAGGCGATCAACCTGGTGGCATATTCCTGGGGACGCGCCAACCTTAATGCCGGTGACGTGATTGTGCTCACCGAGATGGAGCATCACTCCAACCTGGTGCCCTGGCAAATGCTCGCCGCGGAGCTTGACCTGCGCCTGGAGTTCATCCCTGTCACACCCGAGGGGCTGCTCGACCTGGATGCGTATCATCGCCTGTTAGACCTGCACCCCAAGCTGGTGACCTTTACGCACATGTCCAATGTGCTGGGGACGATCAACCCGGCGCAGGAGATCATCGCCGCGGCGCACGCCGTCGGCGCGGTGACGCTGGTGGATGGCGCGCAGTCGGTGCCGCATCTCCCGGTAGATGTGCAGACTCTGGGGGCGGATTTCCTCGCTTTCTCTGGGCATAAAATGCTCGGCCCCAGCGGGATCGGCGTGCTCTACGGACGTGGTGAGCTGCTGGAGGCCATGCCGCCTTTCCTCGGCGGCGGTGATATGATTAAGCGCGTTGAGCTGCGCTCCTTCAGCGTCAACGCGCTGCCCTACAAATTCGAGGCCGGGACTCCGGCGATCGCTGAAGCAGTGGGCCTGGGCGCGGCCGTGGAATACCTGGCTGCCATTGGCATGGAAGCGGTTGAGCAGTACGAACATGAGATGATCGCCTACGTGCTTGAACGTCTGGAAGAGATCCCTGGCGTGCGTGTATTTGGCCCTGAAGCGCAACATAAAGGTGCGGTGGCGGCCTTCACCCTGCCCGAAGCCCATGCACATGATATCTCTCAGGTGCTGGATGATTTTGGCATCGCTGTGCGCGCCGGGCATCACTGCGCCATGCCGTTGCACACCAAGTTTGGTATCCCTGCCACCGCGCGCGCTAGTTTCTACATCTACAATACACGCCAGGAAGTGGATCGTCTGGTGGAGGGGATTTACAAAGTCAAAGAAATCTTTGGGTAGGCGCGCCGTGCGCCGTGGAGTGCATTCATGGATGATCTCTATCGCGAACTGATTATCGATCGTTATAAGAACCCCCAGTTTCGCGGGGAGCTGAACCCCAACGACATTACCTTTGAAGATGATAACCCCTACTGCGGGGATCACATTCGTGTGGATGTGCGCCTGGATGAAAACGGCGTGGTCACCGAGGCGGCGTACAGCGGTGAGGGTTGCTCGATCTCTCAGGCCGCGGCTGACCTGTTGATCGAGTACATCCACGGCAAAACGCTGGACGAAGTCAAGGCGCTGACCAAAGAAGACGTGCTGGACTTGTTGGGCATTGAACTTGGCCCGGTGCGCCTGAAGTGCGCGCTGCTTTCCCTGAAGGTGCTCAAAGCCGGAGCTTATGGCCTGGGCGAGGCGACCGATGACCTGGTGGCGTGAGGGTGTTTATGTTTAACTATGCGATGGCCGACCCGGAAGCGTGTGAATTTATCACCGTGGCCTCCGTGGATGAACTCCCCAACGGCGAGCGATTGTTTATCGAGATTGATGATCTGGCGCTGGTGGTGTTCAACATCGCCGGAGAGTATTTCGCCATCGCCGATTTGTGTTCCCATGATGATGGGCCGCTGGGGGACGGCGAGGTAGACGATCATCAGGTCGTTTGCCCGCGTCATGGGGCCCGTTTCGACGTCCGCACCGGCAAGGCGTTGACCCTGCCTGCGGTGGAGGATATCCCCGCCTACCCGGTGCGGGTGCGCGCTGGCGAGATTGAGGTCGGCCTGCCGCGTGAGTAGCGCTCTCTGATTCCCTCTCCCCACGTAAACTCACCCTCCCACAGGTTTTCAAACCTGCGGGAGGGTGAGTACTTTTAGGAACTTTCCTTGTGCCGGGGGCGCAGCCACACCCACAGGAAAAGCAACGAAATGACGGTCCAGGCCAGATCGCCGGGGTGCGGTTGTTGGGAGATGAGCGGCTCTTCCAGGGTGATGTGCACCAGCGAGGCGCGCCGCGCCAGTGAGCGGATTGTTTCCTCCGGCGCGGTTTTCGGGTTGAAGCCCTCGAAAAGTGGCGTGGCGAAGCCGCTGTTGATCAGGATTTGGCGGTAGAAGGCCAGGTGCGATTCAGCCGGGGCGATGGGATGTGCCTTCCCTTGGATGCGCCGCGCGCCGATCCACACGGCCACCTCAGGGCGCTGGATGATGTTGCGATACCATTGCGCGGCCTGGCCGAAACCGCTCAGGCAATAGACTTCGCGTTGATCGGGGGAGAGCGCGTAGTTGACGGGGGCATACCTCTTCCGCCCGGTTTTGCGCCCGGTGTGCTCAATTACCATAATCTTGCCCCAAAAGGCTGGCCAGGTGAAGATCGGGCCGTATCCGGTGCGAAAAACGAAGACGATCCAACGGTTGAGCAGTTTGAAAACTTTTTTCAGAGTTGCTGTTTGAGCTGGGGAATAGGGGGAGCTCATTTGGAGCCTCCTTTCGTGGGGTTGTGGGGAAACATGCAAGCCACGCCTCTTTCAGCAACCCCCACGGCCAGGACTGCTCAGGGCGCGTTGCCTGTTGTCTCTCAAACGCAGGGTAGAATAGGCTGATTACATTTGGTGATGATTCCCGCACTTTTCTCAGCGGTGTTTGGTTGCTGGCGTTAGGACGCTGCTGAAAGAGCGAGAGTCGCACCGGCGGCCAGGAGGCCCATCCCGGCGCCGGCGAGCACGTCCAAGGGGTAGTGCGCGCCCATCGCCACGCGCCCCAGCGAGACCATCACCGCCAGCCCGATCAGCACGGCGGTCACCCAGGGGGCAAGGCCCAGCGCCGGGGGCAGCGTGGCAGCCAGGTACCAGGCACGCAAGGCGTCCCCGCTGGGGAAAGAGGGGTCGTGTGGCGCTTTGGGTTGCAGCATTTCGGCGTCGGGGATCACAGTGAAGGGGCGCGCACGGCGCAGGCTGGCTTTGATCCCCCATTCCACCGTCGCCGCGGCGGTGAAAACCAGTGCGGCGCGCAGGCCGACGGTGGGGCGCAGCAGGGCGATCAGGGTCAGCGCGACCAGGGTGAAGGGTGTGCGTCCCAGTGGCCAGAGCGCTCGAAACAGGGGGGCGCGACGTCGCAGTTGACGGTGCAGCCGGCGGAAAACGCGGGCATCCCACAGCGCGATCGTGGGTATGGTGTGCATGGCCCCCAGCAGGATCAGCGCCGCACCGAGCGCAATCAGCGGCGATTTAATCACCGTACAGTTCCTCAACAACCTCCGGCCAGACAGGGTAATACATCAGCCATTGTTCCGGGGCGCGGCGGATGAACCCCTCGATGACCTTGAGCACGGCTTCCCCGTTGCGCCGGATGGCCTCCCCGCGGTCAGCGTGAGGCTGCATGGGGATGGGATCTGAGAGCAGCAGGTGGTATTTTTGATCGGATTGCCAGTGCGCCGCCGCGACGAGGACGGGGACTTCGGCGGCCATGGCGATGCGGATGTGTCCGGCGGGCAGCGGGCTGGGTCGACCGAAGAAGCGCAGGCGGTGTGCTTTGCCGGGGATAGGGCGGTCCACGCCGGTGATCACCAGGCCGCCGGCGCGCAGATGGTCGATAGCTTGTTGGTGGGTGTTTTCGCCGCTCACCGGGATGATTTCCAGGCCAGCCGAGCGGCGAATTTGGTTTTGTAATTCGTATCCCCTGGTGGGATCGCCATAGCTGAGTACTTTGGCGCGCAGTCCGTGATAGGCCAGCGCCAGCAGCAGGATGTCAAAGGCGCTCATGTGGGGCGCCACGAGGAAAGCCCCTGGCGTTTCCGGGCTGGCTGTACGGATCAGGCGTTCAACTTGAGGGGTGTAGGGCGTGAGCGCTTTGAGCGCTGCGGGATCATACAAGTTGTTGTACAGGTCGGCAAAACAGTGTCCAGCATGGCGGAAGACCTGCCGCGCAGCCTCGTCCAGTTCTGCGGGGGTGGCGTTTTCGCTGCGCACCACCCATTGATTGGCGCGCAGCGCCCGCGTCATGGGGTTATCCTGCCGGGCGAACCATGACGCGATCCAATCGGCCACGCGGTAAGACCAGGAGAGCGGCAGCGTGCGCCCGATCCACAGGGCGAAGCGTACGCCAAATTGACTGTTGCTCAGGGCTTGCAGATTAGCCTTCATGTTGATGGGTCTTCTTGCAACAGGCTGTATCCTTCGATCAGTACGGGCAGGCCGCGGGCGATGCTCATAGCGGTGGCCAGCCAGGCGAGGATGAGGGCAGCGATGTGGACCGGTGAACTCCATGGGGAGCCCAGGGTTTTCAGGCCGAGGTCCAGGGTCAGTACGGCGAAAGCAAAGGCCTTGATGAATCCGTAGCTGCTGCGCATCCAGCGCGAGGAAACCAGGAAACGGCTGACTGGGTGGCGCACCTGTTCAAAAGCGGCTCGCCCGCTGCTCATTCCCACGGCGCGCACCGCGTCCACCGTGGTGCCGCGGGTGATCACAATGATGGGGATGATGACCGGGATCAGGTCGAGGTGGGCGAACACCACCCAGAGCACGATCTCCAGGGCGCGGTCGGTGGCGATATCCAGCACACTGCCTAACAGGCTGCTTTCCCCACGTTGCCGGGCGATCTGCCCATCGAAGAAATCCAGCAGGATAATCAGCAGGATGAGCGGTACTGCCCAGAGTTGCGTGGCGGCGTTGTGCGTGTAGAGCAGGGCAACGTAGATGAACAACAGCGGGAAGCGGGAGAGGGTGATCAGGTTGGCCATGGGCTAGACAGCATCCATTTGTTCGTCGTCAGAGGAGTCCAGTTCATCCAGCACGCCGGTGACGATAAAGATAGTGCGCTCGCAGATATTGGTCACCCGGTCGGCGGTGCGCTCCAGGTTGTGCGCCGCCCACAGCAGCAGCGTCGCCCGGTCAATGGTCGCAGGGTCGGAGATCATAAAGGTAAGCAGCTCGCGATAGACCTGGTTGTACAGATCGTCTACCATGTCGTCTTCTTTGGGAATCTGGCGGGCGGCCTCGGTATCGCCTTCGACGAAGGCGGTCAGGGCGCGGTGGAGCATATCGGCGGTCAGCTCCGCCATTTTGGGGATGTCGATCAGCGGCTTGATGGGGGGTTCGTGTCCCAAACGAAGGGTGATGCGGGCGATGCCCTTGGCGTAATCGCCCATGCGCTCCAGCTCGCTGGCGACGTCAATCACCGAGGCCAGGATGCGCAAATCGCGCGCCAGCGGTTGCTGGGTGGCGATGGCTATCATGGCCTTGTTCTCCACGTCAAAGCGCTTGGCGTTGATCTCCTGATCGCCGCGGTAGATTTTGCGCGCCGCGTCCGGGTCGCGCTGCTTCAGGGCGTTGACCGAGTCCAGGATGGCCTGTTCGACCATGCTGCCTAGGGCCAGGATTTCGTTGAAGTTTTCCTGAATTTTCTGGTCAAGAACTGCTCTTGTCATGGGGGCCTCATTTCTCTCGCCAACCGCTTTTTCGGTCGTGGAGCACATTATAGCATTAGCGCTTTGCGCTCTCTCGCTGGCGCGATTACCCGAAGCGGCCGGAGATGTAATCTTCGGTGGATTGTTTTTCCGGGTTGGTGAAAATCTTTTCCGTGGGGCCGAATTCTTCCAGCACGCCGCAGCGCTCTGCGCCCAGGTTGAAAAAGGCGGTGAAATCGGAGACGCGGCCGGCTTGCTGCATATTGTGTGTGACCACGATGATGGTGTAATTCTTCGCCAGGTGGCGCATCAGTTCTTCGATCTTCAGTGTGGCGATGGGGTCGAGCGCCGAGGCGGGTTCATCCATCAGGATGATATCAGGTTGGACGGCGATGGCGCGGGCGATGCACAGGCGCTGCTGCTGACCGCCGGAGAGCGAGAGCCCGCTTTGGTTGAGCTTGTCTTTGACTTCGTCCCACAAGGCTGCGCCGCGCAGCGCTTCCTCCACCAGTTGATCCATGTCGCCCTGGAAGCCGTTGATGCGCGCGCCCCAGGCGACGTTATCGTAAATGCTTTTGGGGAAAGGGTTGGGTTTTTGAAAGACCATGCCGATGCGGCGGCGCACTTCCACCGGGTCCACGTCGGGATCGTAGATGTTCTTGCCGTGATAGAGCACCTCGCCCTCGGCGCGCGCTGTGGGGACGAGTTCGTTCATGCGGTTGAAGGCTCGCAGCACGGTGCTTTTGCCGCACCCTGAAGGCCCGATGATGGCGGTGATTTTATTTTGGGCGATCTTCAGGTTGACGTCCTTCACCGCCAGGAAGTTGCCGTAATAAACGTGCAGGTGGCGGGCTTCGATGGCGTAATGGTTGTTGTTGTTGGCTTGATCCTGTGTCATGAGTCCTGTCCTTAATTTGTTGCCGGATTCGCATTACCCTCTGCGCGCATAGCGATTGCGCAGTAGCACCGCCACCGCGTTCATCGAGAGCAGCAGCGCCAGCAGCACCAGGATGGCTGCCGCGGCGATGTTGCGGAATTCGTCCTGCGGGCGGGAGGTCCACTGGTAGATTTGGATCGGCAGAGTGGTGAACTTGGAGAATGGCCCGTCAGGGTCGAAGGTGATGAACGTGGATGCGCCCACCACAACCAGCGGCGCGGTCTCGCCGATGGCGCGAGAGATGGCCAGGATCGTCCCGGTGAGGATGCCCGGCAGCGCGCTGGGGAGCACATGGTGCCAGATCGTCTGCCATTTCGTCGCCCCCAGACCGTAACTGGCCTGTCGCAGGGCGTTGGAGACTGCTCGAATGGCTTCCTGCGCGTTGATGATGATGATGGGCAGGATCAGCAGGCCGAGCGTCAATCCCGCGGAGAGGATGG
>WFTY01000429.1 GCA_015485245.1 Anaerolineales bacterium
TTGCTCAATCTTTGACGGTCTTACCAATGTTGAGTGTAGGAGTTCTTCCTTTTCCTTGTCAATTGTCCGATCTTTTGTCTGAAGGTCAGACGCCATGTCTTGACAAGCCCCTGAAGACGTGCTAAAGTCGCTTTGTTCGGCAGCCGTTCTCACAAGGCCTTGATGCTGCGTGCTTTGACTGCCTGTTGGTTTTCCCCCGTACCCATGAAAGGAGTTTTTCGTGTCAGAGCGTGAAACCGGAACCGTTAAATGGTTCAACGCGAGTAAAGGGTATGGCTTCATCGAGCGCGACCAGGGCGATGATGTCTTCGTCCACTTCAGCGCGATCCTGGGCACCGGGTATCGCACGCTGGAGGAAGGTCAGCGTGTAGAGTTCGAAGTCACCCAGGGCGAAAAAGGCCCACAGGCACAGAACGTCTCGCCAATTTAGCGAACAATTTGCGCCAATAATCAAAACGAGCCTCGCTGCGAGGCTCGTTTTTGATTTAACCAAGTTCGGCAATCACCTGCCCCATTACCGAAAGGTCGTAACCGGGCAAAGCAGCGACCATCCGACGGAAGGAGTCATCCTGTAGCACATCCCAAACCGGGGCGAGCAATTCGCTGCCGGCATACACCTGGGGGACGATCAGATCGTAGCGCTCCTGAAAGAGCGGGATAAAATCCAGTCCCAGCGCCTGAGCCGCGGCGGCGATCCCCAAACCACAATCGGCGCAACCGGAGGCTACCGCCGCCGCCACGGCCAGATGGGTGTACTCTTCCTGGTCGTATCCCTGAATCGCCTGCGGCTCGATCCCCAACCGCTGGAGGTGATAATCCAGCAGCACGCGCGTGCCTGCGCCGCGCTGACGGTTGACAAAATGAATATCGGGGCGCGCCAAGTCATCAAGCGCAGTGATCCCCTTTGGGTTGCCAGCAGGCACGATCAACCCCTGATCGCGCCCCACCAGCGCCACCACCTGCACAGGCAAGCCGGGCAGATATTGGCGCACATAACGCAAATTGTATTCGCCGCTCTCCGGATCAAGCAAATGCGAACCGGCGAAGTGCGCCTCGCCGCGGCGCAGCGCCACCAGCCCCCCCAGGCTGCCCACATTGGCCGAGGCCAGCCGCCGCCCGCGCGCCGCAAGGAACTGCGCCATCACATCGAGGGTGATGTCGTGCGATCCGATGGCGAAAACGGTTTCTTCTATTTCCGCCGGGGAGTGATAGAGGCGCACGCGCACTTTCTCCCCAGCAGGCATGCCCTGCGATCCGCTGGGGACGATCAGGATGCCATCGGCGCGCACCAGCGAAGTGATAACCCCAGAGCCGCGAGCCAGCGGCGCGGCCAGCACACGCTCGCCCACCCTCCCCACCGCCACGCGCACATAATCGTCATCACCCGCCGGGGAGACCAGTTTACGGGTTAGTTCAGCCTCGATCTCCACAGGACGCAACGGTTTGCGCCCCAGCCAGCGCGCCAGCAATGGCTCAACGAAAATCTCGCCGGTCAGCGCGGCGGAAACCGGGTAACCCGGCACGCCGATCACCGGCACGCGCGAGGAACGCTGATCGCCACGCGAGATCAGGCCGAGGATCACCGGGTGGCCGGGGCGCACAGCCACACCGTGCACCAACAACTCCCCCAGGGATTCGACCACCTGCGCGGTAAAGTCCTCCGAACCGGCCGAAGAACCGGCGTTGACCAGAATCAGGTCGCTCTCCCTGGCGGCCTGGGCAACGCGGGCGCGGATCTGCTCGAAATCATCTGGCGTGATGGGATAACGAACCGCCTCGCCCCCCCACTCGCGCACCTGTGCGGCCAACACGAGCGAGTTGTACTCAATAATATCGCCGCGCTTCACCGCTTTTCCAATAGGCACCAGCTCCGTGCCGGTGGGCAGCACCGCCACCACAGGGCGGCGCGCGACCGCGACCGTACTATGTCCACAGCCGGCGATGGCCCCCAGATCAGCAGGGCGCAACACGTGCCCGGCAGGCAAGACAAGCTGGGTGGCGACCATGTCCTCCCCCATGGGGCGCACATGCGCCCAGGGCGTGACCGCAGCGCGGATGCGAATCCCCGCCGGGCGACGCGCATCCGCCGCCAAGTCGCCGTCCTCGGCCAACGGCTCAACCTGCTCGATGGGGATGACCGCGTTGGCCCAATCCGGCAGTGGATCGCCGGTATCCACATAGGCCGCCTGAGTGCCATACTCCAGAGTCAGCGGCGCGGTAGGCAGTGCGACTTCGGTATCAGCGGCGCGCACGGCAAAACCATCCATCGCCGCGGCATGGTAATGCGGGGAGGAAATCTTTGCCCACACCGGCTCGGCCAGCACACGCCCAAGGGCGTGTTCATCCAGCGGGATGGTCTCCACACCCAGAACGCCTCCCAACCCGGCAGTGTGCAACGCCCGCTCCAGCGCCGCCTGCGCCTCAGGTAAGGGGATATCATGCAAATACACGCTCATAGCTCATACACATCCGGTTCAATATGAACAACAACATCACTGACCGCGAGGTCAGATTCCAGCAACACTTCTTTCACCTGATGGGCGATCCGATGTCCGGCGCTCACAGTCAATTCGCCGTCCACAATGACGTGGATATCCACCAGCAGACCAAGTCCGCTTTTGCGCACGCGGCACTTTTCGATTATCAGAGCACCACTCACAGACCGCGCCAGATCGCGAATGCGCGCTTCCACTTCGTCTGGCGCGGCCGCATCCATAACCTCGTCCAAGGCCGGCAGTAGCAAACGCACACCGTTATAGAAAATCACACCGCAGGCCAGCAAAGCAGCCCAATCATCCGCGTCTTGATAACCCTCGCCACCTATCAAAGCGATTGCAATACCAATCAGTGCAGCCAAGGAGGTCAACGCATCCGAGCGATGGTGCCAAGCATCACCTTTCAACGAATTGCTGGACAACTGCTCGCCCACAGCAAACATTCGGCGGAAGAGCGTTTCTTTGATCCCTATCACCAGGATCAGCACAACCAATGTATACCAAGCTGGCAGATGGTGCGGTGTGAGAATCTCTCGCACGCTCTGCACAGCGATCAACACCGCCGCACCCAGCAAAAACAAAGCCACGCTCAAACCAGCCAGGGATTCGGCTTTACCATGCCCGTAAGGATGACTGGGATCAGGAGGACGTGCGGCGACGCGCAACCCGCCCCAGACAATCAAGGACGAAAACACATCTGCGGTTGATTCGATGCCATCCGCCACAAGAGCATAAGAGTTACCCACCAGGCCGGTGATCACTTTCACCAGGGCGAGCAGGATGTTCACTGCAATTGCCCCGCCTGAAAGACGCAAACCGGTCTGGACATCAGTCACAATACCGCCTCACAACAAAACCACATCCACTTCTTCCCCTGCTGCCAGCCCGTTGGCCGCAGGGGGAATTTTGATCAATCCATCAGCGCGCGCCAGCGTGAAGATCAAGTTGCTTTTGCCAAACACTGGCTCAGCGCGATACCCATCAGCAACAGGCAACAGGCGCACCGGAACCCAGTCCTCGCGCCCAGCCTGCGAAGCCAGGTTGAGGGCCAGCCGCGCCCGCACCGTCGGTTGCGGTCGAACGACTTCGCCAAGCAGCGCGGCGATGAGCGGGGCAACGAACAAACGCGTGTTCACCAACGCGCTGACCGGGTTGCCCGGCAGGCCGATCATCGGCACGCCGTCGCACACCGCCAGGATGGTGGGTTTGCCCGGCCGCGTGTTCACGCCATGCACCAACACCCCCGGCGCGCCCAGGCCGTCGAGGATCTCGGCGGTCAGATCGCGCGTGCTGGCCGAAGAGCCCGCGGTGATCACCACCATATCACACTCGGAACGGGCTTCCTCAGCAGCGGCCTGCATCGCCGGACGCGTGTCACCCACGATGCCGTAAAACACCGCTTCACCGCCAGCCTGCTGTACCGCGGCGCTCAAGGTGTAGGCGTTGATATCGCGCACCTGGCCGGGCGCCGGGCGCTGCTCAGGAGGGATGACTTCATCGCCGCTGGAGATGATGCCCACCCGCGGGCGGCGCGCCACCACAACCTGCGTGATCCCCAGCGCCATCAAGCCGCCGATATCCGCCGGGCGCAAACGCGTCCCGCGGGGGATGATTTCCTCGCCTTTTTGGATATCTTCGCCTACCCGAATCACGTTTTCGCCCACAGCCACGGCGCGCAAGATTTCCACTTCATCAGCGCGGGCAACCTGCGTGTATTCCAGCATCACCACCGCGTCCGCTCCTTGCGGGAGCATCCCCCCGGTGTGAATGAGCATGCACTCTCCAGAGTGAAGCGGGCGAGAAGGAGCAGCCCCCATCGGCACCTCGCCGCTCAGCCTCAGATAGGCGGGCAGACTCTCGCTGGCGCCAAAGGTATCCATGGCGCGCACGGCATAGCCGTCCACCGTGGTGCGCGGAAACTCCGGTAAAGGATGAGGCGCGGGTATCGCCTCAAGCGTCACCCGCCCCAGAGCCGAGGCCGTCTCCACAGTTTCCGGCTGTGGCCGCGGGGAAAGGTGATCCAGTATTTTGTGCAGGGCATCCTGCGGGGGAATCAGAGTCAGGAATTCAGGCATGGTTCCACTTGTCCATCAGCGCGTCCAGAAACCCAGGGTCAACAAATAGAGCGTCAGGCCATACGTCAGCGCAGCCAGCGAAGTAAGCATGCGCCAATGCGGCTTCGCTCCCTCGGCAATGCGATGCAGATAGGCAATGACGAACAATCCCATTGGAAACACCAGAAAAACCGGCAATGCGATGCTCCGGGGCAGCCCAGAGAGCAGAGCGAAAGCCAGCACCAGGTAAGCTGCCAGGATCAGCAAGGCAATCCAGCGCATTCCGCGCTGCCAGCCCAGGCGCACCAACAGGCGCGGGCGCTCCAGGCGCAAGTCTTCAGCATAGCTGGGGAACTCAAAGGTCAGCATGGCAGCGTAGTGCAGCAGGGTGAGGGGAAAGGTAGTCATCGTCAGCAGGCGATGGGGAGGGGCGTTTTGCAAAAGAAACCCCAGCGCAGGCACCAGCCCCGCCAGCGCGATAGAGGGAACCAGGCCGCGATAAAGCGTATCGCCCAGGCGGAAAGGGGGGATGGCGCTGAGCAGCGCTCCCAGGACAATCGCCAGCATCAGCAGCGACACGCCGCCGCTCAACGCACCGGCCTGCAACAGCGCCACTGTGGAAACCGCTGCCAGGTTGAGCGTGGCAAACGCCGCCCAGAGCGGCGCGTCGTTCAGCAAGCGATCCTCCGCAGGCAGGTCGCGCCGGCGACGAGGTTGGGCGAAATAAGCATACAGCCAGTGCGCAGCAAGCTGCACCGCCCACACCCACAGTATCCCCAGGAGAAAGCGGTCATTTAAAAACGGTTCTCCCAGATAGCGCGCCATCCCTGCGCCCAGCAAATAACCCAACAAGGCATCCGCAAGCAGCCAGGGAAGCGCCGCTCGCCAGAGGCGCTCCGGAAGCCCGGCAGGTTTCATCTGACCTCCTCCTCCAGAACTTTGACAATATCACGGCGGTGCACGTTGCCATGTCGGTAAATCAGCTTAAGGATCATCTCCACCGGCGCTTCACCCAGCACAGGATGCCGCCCGATTTTATCCAGCTCCCCCTCCACCAGGCCGGCGATCAACACAATGGTTTTGCGGCGAGCGGCAGCGAACTCATCCAGCAAGGCAACGGGGGCGTCCGTTTTCTGCTGGCTGACTTTATATTCATTATAGGCGTCCAGGTCGAAATCTTCGGGCACGCCCGACTCCCCTGCCAAAATCCGTTCCACCAATCGGCGCATGCTGTCTTCTGCTTGCACAAGGTGTGCTAGCACCTGACGCACCGTCCAGGCCGCCCCCTCACTGTAGACCCGCCGATCCCAGGCCGCTGGGGGAAGGTCTCCAAAGAAGGCGCTCAGTTGCGCGCCGGTTTCGCGAAAACGACGGATCAGATATTCCTTCCGTTCTGCATGCGACTTCATATCTGCCTCTCTTGTGTGGGCCGATCAGCCAATGGTGGATATATCCTCGGCAACACTGCGGTGGCGGTATGCGTCAACGGCGCATGGGGGGCAACTTGGCGGTACAGCGTCAGAATGCGTTCGGCAATGTTTCCCCAGGCGTAGCTCCGGGCAAAGGTCACCGCCTGGGCCGCCATCTTCTGCCGCAAGGACTGGTCTTTCAGCAGCAAAGTCAGGCGCTCGCACAGGGCGTCTGCGTCACCAACCGGGATGTGGAAACCGGTGACCCCATCCTGCACCAAAAAGGCCAACCCGCCGACCTGCGAAGCGACCACAGGGGTGCCGCAGGCCATCGCCTCTAACGCCACCATGCCGAAGGATTCGTAATGCGAAGGCACGATCACCGCATCGGCGGCGGAGTAATAATACGGCAGCGTCTCCTGGCTTCGGCGACCGAGGAAGGCAACCAGGTCTTCCAAGCCGTTTTGCAGGCGCAAATCATGCAGGCGCGACATCTCGGCGGTCATGGCGTCGCGACTGACGTGGGGATCACCTCCGATGATCGAGATGCACAGATGGCGCTGATCGAGCACACCGCGAGCGCGCATTTGTGCAATGGCCTTAATCAACACATCCACCCCTTTAAGTGGCTCAATGCGGCCAACAAAGAGCAGCATGGTATCCGTGGGAGGAATGCCGATGAACTCTTTAGCCTCATCAGCTGGGATGGGGTAAAAATGGCTGGTATCCACGCCGGGGGGAATGACCGCAATTTTCGCCGGGTTGGCATCGTAAAGCCACTGCAATTGCGCCAGCTCGGCAACCGTGGCGGCGACGATGCGATCCGCCAGGGCGATGACCTGTTTCTCTCCCTCGATGCGATAGCTTCCCTCTGCCTCCTCGGCGTTTTGCGCGATGCGCTGCTTCATTACCCCCAGGGTATGAAACATCTGAATCACCGGCGCCCCCCAGGCAGCCTGCAGATCGCGTGCAGCCACGCCCGACATCCAGTAATGGCTGTGAATCAGATCGTATTTGAAATTCTTTCTGGCGGCAAAATCCAGAATGTGCTCCACGAACTTCGGCAAATGCCCGGCAAGTTCTCGCTTGGGCAACGGCACCTGTGGCCCCGCCGGGACGTGCACCACGCGGTTGCCATAGCCCAGATCGTGGGAGATGTGAGGGGCGTGTTCGTCCTGCGAGCGGGTATACACATCCACGCGCACACCCAGCTTGCCCAACGCGCGGGTCAACTCACGCACATACACATTCATTCCGCCGGTGTCCTTCCCGCCCAAAATGGCCAGTGGACAGGTATGATAAGAAAGCATCGCCACGCGCATAAAACCTCGAAAAAAGCTTGCTCAATGTTCGGACAGGCTGGTATAATTCCGCCCGCGCCACCGTAGCTCAATGGTAGAGCAATCGCTTCGTAAGCGATCGGTTGTGGGTTCGATTCCCACCGGTGGCTTTTTGTATTGTACCCTCTCCAGCGACGAAATGGAAACCGCGCCGCAAAACTTCCTGGCGACTTCCCCTACTTCTCCAGTATAATTCCTTTATGCCCACACAACCCAAACCGATTGTTATCGGGATCGCCGGCGGCAGCGGATCGGGTAAAACCACCGTCGCCAATGTGATTCTGAAGCGCGTCGGCACACGCAAGATCGCTTACCTGCCCCACGACGCCTACTACAAAGACCTCAGCCACCTGCCCGAGGCCCAGCGGGTACAAATCAACTTCGATCACCCCAACTCGCTGGACACCCCCCTGCTGATCGAACACATCCGCACGCTGCAAGCCTGGCAACCGGTTCGCCTGCCGGTGTACGATTTCAAAACGCACTCACGCACCGAACGCTTTACGCTGGTGGAGCCGCAAAAAGTCATCATCGTGGAGGGTATCCTGATCTTCGCCGAGGCGAATTTGCGCCAGCTCTTCGACGTTAAAATCTTTGTAGACACCGACGCCGATCTGCGCTTCATTCGCCGCCTGGAACGGGATATCCACGAGCGCGGGCGCACAACGGAAACGGTCATCAAACAATACCTGGCAACCGTGCGGCCGATGCACCTGGAATTCGTGGAACCATCCAAACGCTACGCCGACGTCATCATCCCGGAAGGCGGTTACAACGCCGTCGCCATGGATATGGTCATCGCCCGCATCGAACGCCTGCTGAGCAGCAGTCACTAGCAGCCGTGGAAACCGATAAACGCCCCCGCGCCTCCATTCGCATCGCCGCCCTGCTCTTCGTCATCCTGCTCACCCTGCTGATCTACCGGTTACGCGACCACGCTGCCGGTCTGGCGATTTACGGTTATCCGGGCATCTTCCTGATCGCCCTGCTGACCAACGCGACGATCTTCCTCCCGGCGCCGGGCGTGACGATCGTCTTCGCCATGGGCGGGGTGTTCAACCCCTTCCTGGTGGGACTGGCGGCGGGAGCGGGGGGCGCGCTGGGCGAACTCTCCGGTTATCTGGCCGGTTTCAGCGGCGAGGCGGTGGTGCCCCACACCCGTGCTTATGAGCGCCTGTCCAGCTGGGTACAACGCTACGGATTCTTCGCCATCCTGGTGCTCGCCGCCATCCCCAATCCCGTCTTCGACATCGCCGGAGTCGCCGCCGGCATTCTCCGCATGCCGCTCCCCAAGTTTCTGCTGGCCGCCTGGATCGGCGTGACCGTCAAGATGACCCTGTTCGCCTGGGCTGGCGACCATTCTATCCCCTGGATACTGGGCCACTAAAAAAACAAACAGAGGCTGAATGAACAACTTTACCCCTTACGACACCTACTTGAATCAACACCTCGACGAAAGCATCGCCGAGCTTTCCACCCTGTGCGCCCAACCCAGCATCTCGGCGCAAAACCTGGGCATGGAAGAAGGCGCCCAACTGGTCGCCCAAATGCTGACAAAGCGCGGTTTTCAGGCGCGAGTGATGCCCACCGGAGGCGCGCCGGTGGTCTACGGCGAGATGGCAGGGGCCAACCGCGAAAAAACGCTGCTCTTTTACAATCATTATGACGTCCAGCCGCCAGAGCCGCTCGATCTGTGGGAAAGCCCACCCTTTGAGCCGGTGCAGCGAGACGGCAGGCTCTACGCCCGCGGGGTGAGCGACGACAAGGGGCATATCGTTAGTCGTCTGTTCGCCCTCGACGCGCTGCTGGCGCAGGACGGCGAACTACCCTGCAACGTCAAATTCATCATCGAGGGCGAAGAGGAAGTCGGCAGTGTGCACCTGCCCGCCTTCGTTGAAGCCCATCAGGCGATGCTGGCCGCGGACGCCTGCATCTGGGAATTTGGCGGAGTCAATCACGAGGAAATACCCATGCAATTCGCTGGGCTGCGCGGCATCTGCTACGTGGAGCTCTCGGTGGAGACGGCCAGCATCGACGCGCACTCCGGCCTGGGCGGCTCGATCTTCCCCAACGCCGCCTGGCGGTTGGTCTGGGCGCTGAACTCCCTCAAGGGGTCAGATGAGCGCATCCGCATCCCCGGATATTACGACAACGTGCTGCCCCCCAGCGAGCGTGACCTGAAATACCTGGCCGCCCTGCCCGACCCGGCGGAGGAGTATCGCTCCCGCTACGGCATCAAAGAATTCCTTAAGGGGCTGAGCGGCGGCGTGGCGCTCAAACAGGCTGAAATCTTTGAGCCAACCTGTACAATTTGTGGACTGACCGCCGGCTACCAGGGGCCGGGCTCCAAGACCGTGCTGCCAGCGCGGGCCTCTGCCAAAGTAGATTTCCGCCTGGTGCCGCAGCAGACCCCCGAGGAAGTGCTTGCAAAACTGCGCGCCCACCTGGATGCCGAGGGGTTCTCCGACGTGGAGATTACCTTTCTCGGAGGTGGGCCTCCCGCCCGCACCGACCCGGAGCATCCCTTCATCCAGCTGGTGGTCAACACAGCCGAGGCGGTTTACGGCGTCCCCATGCAAATCATCCCTCTGAGCGGCGGCTCAGGGCCGAATTACCCCTTTGTGCACGTGCTTGGCCTGCCGGTAGCCACAGCCGGCCTGGGGCATCCTGGCTCGCAGGCCCACGCGCCCAACGAAAACATCCGCCTGGACCTGTACGAAAAACACGCCCGGCACATGGTTCGCGTGCTGAAGACTTTTGCCGCAGGTTGAAAATGAAATGGCTTAGACCGCGGAGACCCCGCTCCCTACACCAGGATTTAGGGCTGAAGTTGATGGCCCTGTACATCCTCTTCGTCGGCCCGGTGGTGATCGGCATCATCTTCATCGCCAACACCACCCAAAAGACGCTGGAAGAAAGCGTCAAAGCCGCCGACCTGGCGCTGGCGCGCTCGATCGCCCAGGAGACCGACTTCTCCATGCGCAACGCCTTGCGGGCAGTTTCCGAGTTGGGGCGCTTCGACGCAGTGATCGAAGCCGACCTGGAGGTGATGGCCCCGCTGTTCACAACCTTCCTCAGCGCCCGCCCCGACGTCAACCTGGTCTATCGGCTGGCGCCGGACGGCGTGATGATCTACCACTACCCCGCCGGGCCGACCTCGACAGTCGGGGTGGATTTCTCCTTCCGCGAATACTTTCAGCGCGCCATGGGAACAAAATCACCGCTGATCTCCAGGGGACGCATCTCGCCAACCACTGGCCAGCCGGTGGCGACGGCGGTGCAGCCCCTTTGGGATCGCGAGGGGCGCTTTCTGGGCGTCGTCGCCACCAACATCCGCCTGGAAGCCCTCAGTCAGACGCTGACCAAAATCGCCAACGAATACGACCCAAAAGAGGGATTCGAGGTCATCATCATCGACGCCACCGGGCAGATCATCGCCGATGCCAATGCCGATGAATTACTCACCCAGTTCCCTAAAGAACTGGCCTCCATCTCCAACAAAGTGTTGCTGGGCAACGTGGCTTCGATCATCACCAACGATGAGGAGGGCATCGAGCGCCTGTACAGCTTCGTCCCCGTATCCAGCGCCGGGTGGGGAGTGATCGTCAGCCGCCCCACTTCGGCGGCCTTCGCCACGCCGCGCGCCTTCTACAACAGCGCCATCATCACGCTGGGTGTCTTCCTGCTCGGCGGACTGATTTTCTGGATGGGCCTAGTAAGTCTGGTGATCCAACCGCTGGAGCGCATCACCGCGTACAGCCGCTCTATCCCGGCGCGTCAGGCAGGGGAAAAGGAAGGAGAGAGCGTAGAGATCGCCCCCATCGCCCACCGGCGCGATCAAATCGGGCATCTGGCGCGCAGCCTGATCCGCATGGAGGACGCCATCGAGGCCCGCCTGAACGAGCTTTCCACCTTGCTGGAAACCAGCGCCGCGGTGGTCTCCACGCTGGATTCAAAAACCGTGCTCAACCGCATCCTCGAACAGGTGGAACGTCTGCTCAACGTGCGCATGAGCGCCATCATCGGGCTGGACGAACGTCGCGGCGTCTTCAGCGCCCAGGCCAGCCGCGGCCTGTCGCGCAACTACGTGGAACAGATCGCCATCCCCCCCACTGAACCGCACTCCGTCTCCCTGCGCGCCCTGCGCAGCGGAGAACCGATTCAAATCAGCGACACCGAGACCAACCCCAGCTTCAAGGCCAA
>WFTY01000430.1 GCA_015485245.1 Anaerolineales bacterium
ACATCGCGGTGCACATGGGTACCGCCCGGCTGACCGCCGCCGACACCGTGAGCGTGACCGACGCCGAAGGGAAAACACAGGCACTCCAGGCGAAAAACATCATCATCGCCACCGGGGCCAGCCCAACCGTCATCCCCGGCGTGGAAGCGGACGGCGAAAAGGTGCTCACCTACCGCGAGGCCATCTTACAAGAGAAACTGCCCCAATCGGTGGTCATCGTCGGCTCCGGCGCGATCGGCGTGGAATTCGCCACCGTGTGGAATGCCTATGGCGTGGAGGTGACCATCATTGAGATGTTGCCGCGCCTCGTCCCCCTAGAGGACGAAGAAATCAGCGCCGAGCTGGCCAAAGCCTTCAAAAAAGCCAGGATCAAAACGCTCACCGGCACGCGGGTGGAGGGCATTCAAACCACCAAGAACGGCGTCAAACTGACCGTCAGCAGCGAGGGCGGCGAACAGACGTTGGAGGCCGAACAGGCGCTGCTGGCGATCGGCTTCCGCCCCAACACGCAGAACCTCGGGCTGGAGGAAATCGGCGTGCAACTGACCGAACGCGGCGCGATCGCCATCGACGAACGCATGGCGACCAACGTCCCCGGCGTGTGGGCGATCGGTGACGTGACCGCCAAGCTGATGCTGGCGCACGTCGGCTCGGCGCAGGGAATCGTGTGCGCTGAGAACATCGCCGGGGTGGAGAGCACCACCCTGGATTACGAGATGATGCCGCGGGCGACCTACTGCCACCCGCAAATCGCCTCCTTTGGGTTGACCGAGGCGCAGGCGCGTGAACGCGGCTACGAGATCAACGTCGGGCGCTTCCCCTTCTCGGCCAACGGCAAAGCCCTGGGGTTGGGCGAATCGGCAGGCTGGGTGAAGATCATCAGCGACGCCAAATACGGCGAAATCCTGGGAGCGCACATGATCGGCCCCGAAGTAACCGAACTGCTCCCCGAACTTACCCTCGCCCGCATGATGGAACTGACCGCCGAGGAGATCGCCCGCAACGTGCACGCCCACCCCACGTTGAGCGAAGTGCTGATGGAAGCCGCCCACGGCGTGGAAGGCCAGGCGATACACATCTAGAACACACCAAGCGTCCTTTGATACGCCCTTCCCTCCCGTCGATTCTACTCAGGGCGCTACCTGAGCAGGCGAGCGCCAGCGAGGCCGCATCGAAGGGAGCTATCTCAGCAAACACTTTGGAGCATAGTGATTATGCACACATCAACCATCTATCAGCGTCCAGCGGAATTGCTCCAACAGCTGATCCAGTTCAACACCACCAACCCGCCGGGGAACGAGGCCGCCTGCATTGCCTACATCAACAACCTGCTCCATCAAACCGGCATCGAGACGGTTACCCTGGCGCGCGACCCCCAACGCCCAAACCTGATCGCCCGTCTGAAGGGGCGCGGCGAATCGCCTCCCCTGCTGCTCTACGGCCATGTTGATGTGGTCACCACCGAAGGGCAAAACTGGCAACAGCCGCCTTTCGAAGGCCGCATGGTAGACGGCTACATCTGGGGACGCGGGGCGCTGGACATGAAAGGCGGCGTGGCTATGATGCTAACCGCCTTCCTGCGCGCCAAAGCCGAGGGCATGCAACCGCCCGGCGACGTGATTCTGGCGATCCTGGCCGACGAAGAAGCAGGCGGCGATCTCGGGGCCAAATTTCTAGTCGAGGAGCACGCTCACCACTTCGAGGGTGTGCGCTACGCTCTGGGGGAATTCGGCGGATTCTCCATGACGATCAGCGGCAAACGGCTCTACCCCATCCAGGTCGCCGAGAAGCAAATTTGCTGGCTGAGGGCCACAGTACGCGGCCCCGCCGGTCACGGCTCCATGCCGGTGCGCGCTGGTGCGATGGCCCGGCTAGCCCAACTGCTGCAAACGCTGGACAGAAAAAGGCTGCCCACCCACGTCACCCCCTCAGCGCACGAGATGTTTACCCACATGGCCGACGCCGTTGGCGGCCTCAGCGGCGTCTTCCTGCGACAGTTGACCAACCCCGCCCTGGCAAACACCGTGCTCAACCTGCTGGGGGAGCGCGCCCGTCTGTTCGACCCGTTGCTGCACAACACCGTCAGCCCCACCATCCTGCACGCCAGCGACAAGGTCAACGTAATCCCCGGCGAGGTCAGCGTGGAACTGGACGGACGCCTGCTGCCCGGCTTTACGCCGCAGGACATGCTCGCCGAACTGCGCGCTCTAGTAGGAGAAGGCGTGGAATTTGAGGTCGTCCGGCATGACCCGGCGCCAGCCGCGCCGGATATGGGGTTGTTCAACGCTCTGGCGGATATCCTGATCGCCGCAGACCCCCAGGGGACTCCCATCCCGCTGCTGCTCAGCGGCGTGACCGATGGGCGTTTCTTCTCCCGCCTGGGCATTCAGACCTACGGCTTCACCCCGATGAAACTGCCCGCCGATTTCAACTTCTCCGCCACCATCCACGCCGCCGATGAACGCATCCCCGCCGAGGCGGTGAACTTCGGCGCGCAGGCCATCTTCCAGGCGTTACAGCGCTTTTAGCCGGCTTGGTCTGATTGAACTAATTCAGCCAGTCGGCCAATCAGGCCAAGCTGACCCCCCAACGACCTCACGGCGTCAGCGTCAGATCTCCCCAGGTGGTAGGGCGCGCGAGAACCCGCGTGGCGACGTTGGAAATCATGGATTGCTGCACGTTCTCGGTGGTTTTATCGTTATCCGAAACCGAGAAAGCAAACCCAAAATGCTGTCCATTGTAGGGGGTCACGCCAAACAGGCTCCAGGGGATCGCCAGCTCAATGTGATAGCCGTTCGCGGTCGGCAGCACACCGATCTGCACGTTAGTGCGCGGCCCCTCCACACTCACCGGAAACCACATATAGGCTTCCGGGTTGTTCCCCTTTGTGGGGTTTCCCGGCGAAACGCCCAACTGGTAATCATCCAGGCTGAGCTGGTCGAGGTAGTAATCCCCTCCCACGTTGGTATCCAGCAAAATCTCCACGCTATCGCCGCGATAAAGGTATTTGCCGCTGGCATTTTGGGCATAGGCGTCATCCTTGACACGCGCCCCAATGTACAGATAGGTCGCATCCCAGGCCACCATCACATTAGCCCACAGGTCGGATTCGGCACTGATTTTATCCGCCCCGTAAACGGGGAAATAA
>WFTY01000431.1 GCA_015485245.1 Anaerolineales bacterium
CTTAGTTTGCGCACCAGGACCTCGGTCTGACGCACGCTTAGCCCTTTTTCCAGGATGGTGGTCAGCGCGGCGGCCTGGCTTTGGGGAGTGGGCAGGGCCAGCAGGGCGCGCGCGTGGCCCTCGCTGATTTTTCCCTCTGTAAGGGCGCTTTTGACGCTGGGCGGCAATCCTCGCAGGCGCAGGGTATTGGTCACCGCCACGCGACTCTTTCCTACACGGGCAGCAATCTCGCTGTGGGAGAGGCCAAACTCCTCGGCCAGTTGATAATACGCCTCTGCGGTTTCTAATGGGCTGAGGTCGGCGCGCTGCACGTTTTCGATCAGCGCCAGCTCCAGGCGTTGCTGATCGCTGGCCTCGCGCACGATCGCGGGCACGGTTTTCAATCCGGCCTGTTTGGCGGCCTGCAGGCGTCGCTCCCCGGCGATCAGGGTGTATGTTTCCCCCTCGCCGCGGGTGACAATCAACGGCTGAATGATCCCGTGTTCGCGAATGGAAGCAGCCAGCTCCTCAAGGCTCTTTGCGTCAAAGTGAGCGCGCGGCTGCCGCGGGTTAGGGTGGATGGCCTCCACGGGGATTTTAGCCGCGCCCGAATCCGAACGGGCAGGGGCGTCCCACTGGGGCGCGCTGTCTGTGGGAATTAGAGCGTCCAATCCTTTGCCCAGCCCGGGGCGCTTTTTGTTTGTGCTCATGCCTCTCACCTGTCCTTCCGTAGTCTGCCGTCTGTCGTCCGCCGTCCTTTTGATGACTACTGACCGCTGACTGCTGACCGCGACTTAAGCGGGTACGTTCACTTTATCGACTTCCAATAGCTCGTTCGCCAGAGCCTGGTAGGCTTTTGCCCCGCTGGATTGCGGATCATAATGTGAGATCGGGATGCCGTAGGAGGGGGCTTCAGCCAGACGAACACTGCGCGGCACGATTGCCTTGAAGACCTGATCGGGGAAGAAGCGGCGCACCTCACGCACCACGTCGCCGGATAGGTTGGTGCGCGGGTCAAACATGGTCATTAGCACGCCACGGATGCGCAGATCAGGGAAGATGGCGCTGCGGATGCGGTTGAGGGTTTGCATCAATTGGCCCAACCCCTCCAGGGCCAGGTATTCGCACTGCACCGGGATAATCACGCCCTGCCGGGCGGCGATCAGGCCGTTGAGCGTGAGGATATCCAGCGAGGGGGGGCAGTCAATCAAGATGTAATCGTATTTTTCGCCCAGGGGCTCCAGGGCGGCGCGCAGCCGGCGTTCGCGCCCCTCCATGTTGACCAGCTCAACGCCCGCGCCGGCCAGCGCCGGCGAGGATGGCAGCAAATCCATCCCCAGGTTCGGGCTGTGCAGCAGGTAGCTGGATGTCGATCCGGCCCCCAGCAAGGCCTCGTATGTGCCGCCTTTAACCAGCGATTTATCCACGCCGATGGAGGAGGTGGCGTTAGCCTGCGGGTCGATGTCTACCAGCAGCACACGCTGGTTGCTTTTGGCAAGGTAAGCGCCCAGGTTGATGGCGGTTGTCGTTTTGCCTACCCCGCCTTTCTGGTTGGCGATTGCGTAGGTGATGGCCATGTTTTAAACCTTTGTTGTGGTAGGGATTTCTGTGAGACGGGGGACGCCTTCCAGGCCGCGGCGAGTGATCGAGCGCGAGGCCAGTTGGTTGGCGAACTCTGCCGCCTGCCAGGGAGACTGGCCGCGGTAAAGGGCTATGAAGAACGCCGCGGCGAAAATATCTCCCGCGCCGGTGGGGTCAACCACCTCGTTGGTGGGAGGCGTAAAGCGGCGTTTCTCTGCTCCCCAGTGGACCGTTACCGGATCGCTCCCTGCGGTGATAGCCAGGATTTCGGCCCTTTGCGCCCATGGGGGGGTGCCCGCACCGCCCAGGTCTTCGCGGCTGAGCGTCACCGCGCTCAGGTGTGGTAGCGCCCGCTCTGCCTCCTCCCATGGTGCAGGCGACACCCGCCCTTCGGCATCCCAGCGGCGCATCCACCCTTGTGGCGTGGCGCAAACCAGCGCGTTGGGGAAGCGCTGCGCCAGCATGGGTGAAACTTCAGCCGCGATGGGCGCCAGGTGCACCAGCGGCGCGTAACGCCAGGCTGGAGGGATGTGTTCCCACCTCAGCGGCGTGGCGCGGTTGTGCAGGCGTTGACGCCGCCCCGCGGGGGTTTCGATGTTCTCGAAGACCGTGCTGCGTTCCGTGGGCGCGAACGTGATGGGGGTGTTCCCCAGATCGTCGAGAGGGATTTCTCCACCCCAGGCCGTGACGATTCCGGGGCGCAATCCCAGAGCGCGGGCGGTGAGGGCCGCGTAGGCCACACTGCCGCCAAGTCGGAGTCCTGTGGGCGTGCGATCACAGGCGAGGTGGCCGATCAGCAGGTAATCAATGGGTAAGCCGCTGGCAGTATTGAGCATGGGAGAATTATACCTGACCTGAGGAAAATTCTGCTACAATGGAAGCACGATTTGGGATTTGTGATGAGGAGGTGACGTAATGACCATTATCCAGCTTTGGCAATCTGCCCTGACTGAAGCCCGTGAGGCGACATATGTTCGCATAGCCGCGCTGCCGGAGGCGACAGCCGGACGTGCGCTGGTGTATATCTTTTTAGGCTCATTGGTTGCGGGGGCGGTGAATATGGTGAGTTCGTTTGGCACGTTTGTCAGCATGTGGGGAGGCAACAACCTGGGTTCAGACATGCTGGGTATCGGCGCGGCGATGTTGGCGTGCGGCGTGCCGTTGCTGGGAGTGATCGGTGCGATTGGTTTCTATATCTTCACCGGGCTGACCAATTGGGCCGCGAGCTTGTTTGGCGGGGTGGGGAACATGAACCAGCTTTCTTACGCTCTTGCTGCCATCATCGTCCCAGGCATGCTGGCGGGCAGTGTGCTCAGCCTGCTGGCAATGATCCCCTTCTTGGGGTTTGTGTTTTCCCTGGCAAGCCTGGCTTTAGGGTTGTACGTGATTTACCTGGAAGTGCTGGCGGTGAAAGCAGTGCACGGCCTGAGCACCGGGAAGGCCCTGGGAGCTTTGTTCCTTCCCGGCTTAGGGCTTGGCCTGTTGTTTGCCTGCTTTATGGGGCTGCTGATGGTCGTTGTCGGCCCGGCGGTTGGCAATATGTTTGAGCAGGCAGTGCAAGGGATGTATTGATTCTGAATCTTCCCTTTAAAAACAGACCGCGGTCGGCCGACCGCGGTCTGTTTATTATCGCTATTCGCTGGGGTAGATGACCACTTTGCGGCTGCGCCCCATGCCGTCGCTTTCGGTGTAGACGCGTGGGTCGTCGCGGAGTTCAAGGTGAGCAATGCGCCGTTCGTTGGCGGGCATGGGTTCAAGCGCCTGGCTGCGGCCGGTTTCGATCACCTGATCGGCGATGCGCCGCGCCAGGGTGCGCACCTGCTGGGCGCGGCGCTGGCGATACCCCTGCACGTCGATAATCAGCGGCACGGAACGTTGCAGCTCCTTGCCCAGCATCAGGCGGGCGATGTATTGCAACGCCTCCAGGGTTTCGCCTCGCGGACCAATAAGCGGACTGAGGTCGTTGCCGCTGATGTCGGCGTGGATCGGGCGGCGGTTGTGGGGGCCGTAAGGTTCACCGACGTAGACGTCGATATCCAGATTGTGAAACTTCATTTTTTCCAGCAGTTCACTGAGCAGCCCGTGGACGGTTTTGAGGAGAAAGGCCTCGTCGTCCGTTGGGGCGCGCTGCGGCGTGGGGGCAGGGCTTTCCTTGGGGGCAGAAACCGCTATGGTTTCAGGTTCGTCGGCGCGCACGATCAGCATGACGCGCGCCTGGCGGGAGCCAATGCCAAAAAGTCCGCCGCTGCCTTCATCCAGCACTTCAACCTCAACCTGATCGCGCTCCAGGCCAAGTTCGGCGAGGCCTCTTTCGATTGCTTC
>WFTY01000432.1 GCA_015485245.1 Anaerolineales bacterium
GACGAACTGTTATTCGTGTGCATCATGGCGCTTCTCTCCTTCTCAACGGCGTCTCGTTTCAACGACTGCCCAGGGTTCATCGCAGGTTGGCGTAGAAATTTCTAAGGGGGATGCGCCGAAGCGGTGGCCTTCTGCGCTGTAGGCTACCATGCGGTAGAGCACATCGTGGTTACAGACCCGGGCGATATCGCCGTTGGCAAGCTCAAAAACGCGCTCGAACGGCGCTGTATCAACATAGTGGGTCTGGTCAAGCGCAACCTCAAAAACAGTGGTATCCAAAGCGCCAACGATTCGCTCTATGACAATCCTGGCAGCCGGGCGGCGATTATTACTCCCCGGCTGCTCATACAGCTCCCATTCAATGCTGACACAGCGCGGCGCGCCATCCGGACAGTCGTTGGTGGCAATCAGACGCAGGATGTCGGGCGGGGGTGGGGGAAAGGGGGGCGTCGTCACCAAGACCGCTGGCGTGCGGTCTACAACCTCGTAATCCATTGTGTTCTCGCCGCGGTGCAAGATGGCAATTTCGAGACGATACCTGTATTCCAGGCTGCCGCGTCGGGCCAGCGAGGCGTCTCTTTCTCGCAAAGCCAGGCCGGATTGCCTGACCTCCTCGGTGATGGGAATGCGTACGATCACGCTCCACTGCCCTGAGCAGGGCGGGTCTTCGCAAGCTTCCCGGTAATGGTCTTTTTGGATGCCTACCCACTGCAAGAACACTTCTTCGTCCGCCGGCCAGTTGAACCCGCCGGGGATATCCGCTTCGGCCTGCACCTTGAAAAATTCCCTATAGGACACCGTCACGTTCAGGTCTATCGCCCCCAGACTGTCAGCATCGCACGCAAGCACCGGGGATGCCGTTGATGAATGCAAAAAACCGAAAGCATAGGCGCGCTCCTCCGGCGGAATATTCGCCGAAACAGCCGACAGACTGTACCAGTGCTGCTCCCCGCATTGCGCCTGATCGTCAATGAACTCATAATCCCGCCCGGCAGGAACCTGATCGGGACGGATCACCGCCTGTTCCAGTTCCACAAGCTCTCCGGTGGCGGGAGTGAACCGCACCAGCGTAAAAGCAAGCCCTTCGGGCGGGACATTCTCCGGCCAGCTTGCGCCAGCAATAAGCCGCCATGTCACGCGCACGCCGGCAGGATTCTCTTCGGCCTGCAAATTGACATCAGCAAACGAGCCAGGGGTACATCGCCGGGTCTGTACCATAATCGTAGCAGAGGCCAATGTGTTGCCAACACTGACCCCATGGGCTGTCACCTGGGGATCGCTGACGCGGCTACGATAGCGATACTGTGTCCCGCAGGTGACATTTTCGTCAAGCCATGAAAATTCGTCGCCGGCACTTAGCGATTTGCGCTCCGGGTCATTCCAAATGCTGTCGCCCACCGATATACGCCTGCCTCCTGAATTGACCACCTCACGATCCATCTCAATACGAATGTAGCGACCCTCTTCGTCGGTCTGTTGATCGCAAGTGATAGCCAGTGTAAAGAAAACGCCTCCCTCCTGCGGGTCAACGTTGATTTGCATACACTCGCCAACGACCTGCGCTTCCTCAGGTTGTCCCTGGTCTGGCGCTCCAGGCGCAAACATGCCATCCCAAAAATCGCCAGGGTTGAAAGGGAAATCAATCGGCAACGGCCCGACAATTTCGCGAAACCTCTCGACCAAATCGTCATGGGCAACAGCCGCGGGAGGGTCTCCCAATTGCGCGATCACTTCAGCCACTCTCGTAGCTGGCTCTGAAGCCAGGCCGGAGGTATCGAAGGCCTGGACAGTGATAGCCCATATACCGCGAGGCAGCACCATGTTGAACCCTACGGCGCAATGCAATTCGGCGACGCAGCGCTGCGTAAACCCTCGCCGGTCTCCCGCATCGCTGACCATGCTGATCTCCATCCGGTCAAGCCCGCGGTCATCCTGCGCTTCGGTGGATAGGGCCACAAGCGCGTGGTTCTCCTGCAAATCCACATCAAGATCAAAGGTGACAATTTCAGGCGGGGTCACATCGCCCAAAGGCCGCTGATCTTCCCCGACCGGGGGCTGGTCTCCTGCGCCCCCCGGAACCGGGGCGGGCTGTTGAACATCCCCGCCTTCTGCAGACGCAGCGCCCTCACCGGGCTGTGCCCCCTCTTCACCGCCGCCGCCAGGCTGTGGCGCACCGTCCCCGCC
>WFTY01000433.1 GCA_015485245.1 Anaerolineales bacterium
ACCGTTTTTGTGGACACCTTTATCGACAGCGATCGCGGCTATTACCCACGCATCGGGTTGCTGGATCGGCGCTTTAATCCCCGTCCCGCGTTCTACGCGTTGAAGCTGGCTGCGCTGGCAGAGTGAGTTGCAGCCTCTTGGTGAAAGGATGGCTTTGAATGGATGTGAAACGTCTGCTCCTCGATTTCTTGTATTTGTTTTTGCTGGCGCTTGTGGTTGTCTCCGCTGTCGTTTATCTCTGGGGGATGATTTTTGGTGGCGCGGGGGCTGTGAAATGGGCTGTCTCGTTCCCGCTGGCTGTCATCCTGGGGGCTGCCCTGGCCTGGTCGCACAGCACAAGGCGATAAGGTGTCTGCGATGAAAACGCGAGTGATTTTGCTGGGCACGGGAAATCCGAACCCCGATCCTCGGCATCAAGGCTGTGCGTTGCTGATCCTGGTGGGGGAGAGGCCCTACGTCGTAGATTTTGGCACCGGGTTGATCCGCCAGGCGGCCGCGCTGACGCCAGAGTATGGCGGCCCCCTTGAAGAGCTGGACATCGCCAATCTCAAAACGGCTTTTTTGACTCACCTGCACTCGGATCATACTATTGGATATCCTGATTTGATCCTCACGCCGTGGGTGATGGGGCGTGAAGCGCCTTTGGATGTGTATGGCCCTGAAGGGATCGTGGAAATGACGGAGCGGGTGTTGGAGGCGTATCGTCCGGATATTTATTATCGGGTGTATGGTTTGGAGCCGACGAACGATCAGGGTTGGCGCGTCAACGCGCATGTGATTGCTGAAGGGGAAATTTATGCCGACGAGTTTGTCTCTGTTGAGGCCTTCCTGGTGCGTCATGGCAGCTGGCCGAATGCTTATGGCTTTCGCTTTACTACGCCCGATAAGACGATTGTTATCTCCGGGGATACTGCTCCGTGCGAGAATGTGCTGCGTTACGCTCAAGGGGCGGATATTCTGATCCATGATGTCTATTGCAAGCGCACTTTCGACGAGCGGGACGCGATTTGGCAGCAGTATCACTCCACTCATCATACCTCCACCTGCGAGCTGGCCGAAATCGCCGCCAGCGCCCGGCCGGGCTTGCTGATTCTGTATCACACCCTGTTTTGGGGAGCGAGCGAACAGGAACTCCTGGCCGAGATCGCGCAGGGGTATGATGGGCCGGTGGTTGTCGGGGAAGATTTGCAGATTTACGAGTGATTGCGCATAGCCATTTGAGGCTCTTTTTATTCATCCAAGGAGTGAAGCATGCAACCAAAACTGGAGATTATAACCAGGAAGCCAGATGTCGAGACAGGGAAAGCGCCGCTGCTGTTTGTCCACGGGATGTGGCACGGCGCCTGGTGCTGGGCAGAGCGCTTTCTGCCGTATTTCGCGCGAAAAGGGCACACTGCCTGGGCGCTGAGTCTGCGCGGCCATGGCGAAAGCGAGGGCCGGGAGCGCTTGCGCTGGACATCGCTGGCGGAATACGTCGTGGACCTGGAGGCCGTTGTGGAGCAGATCGGCGCCCCCGCGGTACTGATCGGGCATTCGATGGGGGGCATGGTGGTGCAAAAGTATCTTGAAGAGCACACCGCTCCCGGCGCGGTTTTGCTGGCCTCGGTGCCGCCGGCTGGGCTGTTGGCGGCTACGCTGCGCGTGGCCCGGCAACAACCGTTGACTTTTCTGAAGGTCAACCTCACGTTGAGTCTGTATCCGGTGATCGGAACGCCGGAAAAGTGCAGGCGATTCCTGTTTTCGGAGAACCTGGATCGGGCGTTGGCGGAGGAGTACTTTGCGCGCATGCAGGATGAATCCTATCGGGCGTATATGGATATGGTGCTCTTGAACCTGCCCCGGCCAACCAAGGGGAAAACCCCTATGCTGGTCCTGGGAGCGGAGGCCGACGAGGCGATTACCGTTGATGAGGTGTATGCCACGGCGCGCGCGTATGGTGTGGAAGCCGAGATCTTCCCGGCGATGGCACATGATATGATGCTGGAACCTGGCTGGGAAGCTGTGGCTGAGCGGATCCTGGCCTGGCTGGAGGCGGAAGGCTTGTAAGGGAAGCGCATCTGTATAGGCAGTCAAACCGCGCGTTACGTTGGTGATTGCGGAATCAGCGTCCTGCCGGCAGGGGGCATAGCGAAGTGCCGCACGGGGCGCTGTTTGCATTTAATGGCGAAAGGGATACGCCAAAGTGCCTGGGTCTGAATACGCAATTTTGCGCTTTTGATTGACCGCGCCGGGGGGTATATTGTAGAAGCGAGGATTTTCTGTTAATTGGAGAACAACAATTCGTCAGCAGCGCGGTTGGATGCGCAGGCTGACGCTTGGAAAGGAGCTGCCATGCATGCTGCTACTTCCGCCAGTGGCGACAAAGCGCTTGTCGCGACAAAGGCGTTAATCGATCAATTTTTTGGCCGTTTTGGACATCGGGATTTCGCTGTGCGTTTATGGAACGGTGAAGTCTTGCCGGCGGATACCACGCCAGCGACCTTCACCCTGGGACTTAACCATCCGGGGGCACTGCGTTGTATGTTCCGGCTGCCTTTGGAGCTTTCTTTGGGGGAAGCCTTCATTTATGGCGACTTTGACATTGATGGCGATATCTTCGCCGCGGTGGCCTGGATGGACGCGTTCAGTCGATCTCCTTTTTCAAAAAAGGACTTCTGGCGACTCCTGCGTCAGATCAAGGCGTTGCCGCTCGAGCGTACACAGCGGGATCAGGGCCGCGGGCCGGCGCGCCTCACCGGGCGGCGGCATTCGCCTTCCCGCGATCGCGCTGCCATTACCTATCATTACGATGTCGGCAACGCGTTTTATCGCCTGTGGCTTGACCGCTGGATGACCTATTCTTGTGCTTATTTCGTCACCGGCGAAGAAGACCTGGATACCGCTCAGGAACAGAAGTATGAGCACATCTGCCGGAAGCTGCGCCTGCGCCCCGGCGAGCGTTTGTTGGATATCGGCTGCGGTTGGGGCGGCCTGGTCATCTACGCGGTCAAGAAGTATGGCGTGCGTGCGGTTGGCGTCACGCTGAGCGAAAAACAGCGCGAGTATGCGGCCCAGCGGATCGCCGAGGCGGGCTTGCAGGGGCGCGCAGAAGTGCGCTTGCAGGATTACCGCGACCTGGCTGACGAAAGCTTCGACAAAATCGTCAGCGTTGGGATGTTCGAGCATGTTGGCCGTGATCACCTGCCGGAGTATTTTGCCCACACTTTTCGTTTGCTGAAACCGGGGGCCTTGTTCCTCAATCACGGGATTTCGCGGCGACCTCGTCGGAAAGCGCGTGGCTGGCGCGCGCTGATCGAGCGACGCGTCCTGGGGGCGAACGATTTTATTCAGCGCTATGTGTTCCCGGATGGCGAGTTGGTGCCGGTGAGCGAGGTCAACCTGTTTGCCGAAGAGGCAGGCTTTGAGGTGCGCGATGTGGAGAATCTGCGCGAGCATTACGCTCTCACTCTGCAGCACTGGGTGCGTCGCCTGCAATCCCGCTGGGACGAAGCCGTTCAGGCTTCTGACGAGGTGACCGCGCGCATCTGGCGCCTTTACATGGCTGCTTCGGCGTACGGGTTCGATATCGGCAACATTAACGTCAATCAGACGCTGTTGCTCAAAGCTGTCCCTGGTCAGCGTCACCTCCCCTGGACGCGCTCAGACCTGTACGCTTGATGTTCGTTTTCCCTTGATTTGGATGGATTTCCATATAGGCCAGTTGGCTCATTTTGTTGTAGGCGATACTGCTTATGACGCCATAGGCCATAGAGCGCTAACCGAAATGGTGTGATCCTGCTATATTTCATTGCGACGCACCTCAGGTGCGTGATGCGGAAATATGTAGTCAACCAGAAGTAAAGGAGTGTGCTCATGGTGACGACGTGGATTATTCTGACGCTTGCAGCTTTGCTGGGTTTAGCCACCCTGCAGAAGGCTGGAAAAACTGCGCAGGCTACCCTGGCTTTGCGTACGGAAATCCGAAGGGAGAATAAGTGATGATAAAGGTTAAAGATCCGGTATGCGGCATGGAAATTGATCCCCAAAATGCCGTGACAACCCGTGAACACATGGGGACGAAGTTCTATTTTTGCTCTGATCAGTGTGCGGCCACTTTTGATGGTGACCCTCACAAGTACGCGCATCCGGAGGCGGAACCCGTTGCGGCGGAAGAATCCGCTCCGGTGATCGCCTCGGCGACGACTGGTGTGAACCCTGACCTGTCTGGCCCTCGACGGGTGGAGTTCCCCATCGTCGACCTGGATTGCGCTTCGTGTGTGCAAACGGTTGAGCGTGTTTTGCAGGCTGAAGATGGCGTTCAGCAAGCCCACGTCAACTTTGCCACCGGCAAAGCGTTTGTGGTCTACGATCCCGAAAAAATCGACCTGGCTGCCATGCAGCAGGCCATCAAGAAGGCGGGATATACCGTCGGCGGGGCAAAGACTCGCATCGGTATCAAGAACCTGCGTTGCGCCTCCTGCGTGACCTTCATTGAGGAGAGCTTGCTGGCCACCCCTGGGGTGATCCGCGCCTCGGTCAATGTTGTGACGCAGCTGGCCGAAGTGGAGTACATCGCCGGCGAAGTCACCCTGGCTCAGATGCGCGCCGCTATCGAGGCGGTCGGTTATGAGACTGAGACACAGGCCAAAGAGACCACCCCGGAGGATGCCGAAGAGGCCTCCCGCAAGGCGGAGTATCGCGATTTGCGCAACCGCTTTACCGTGGCGGCCATCCTGGCGACGATTGTGCTCTTGCTCACCTTTGGTGAGTTTTTCCCGCTGCTCAAAGAGATCCCCACACAGACCAACCTGGTCATCATGTTTGTGTTGACCACGCCAGTGCTCTTCTGGGCGGGCAGCCGCTTCTTCGTCGGCGCGTGGAGCGCTTTCAAGCACCGCTCGGCGGACATGAACACGCTGATCGCGCTGGGCACCGGCGCGGCCTATCTGTATTCCACCGTCGCTACCTTCCTGCCGAGTCTGCTGCCCGAGGGGTTGCGCGAGGTGTACTACGATACCACGGCCATTATCATCGCTTTGATTTTGCTGGGGCAACTGTTGGAAGCACGCGCCAAGGGCGAGACCAATGAAGCCATCCGCAAGCTGATGGGGTTACAGGCCAAGACCGCCCGGGTGGTGCGGGGCGGCGAGGAGATCGATATCCCCATCGAGGAAGTCCTGGTTGGCGATATCGTCATCGTGCGCCCCGGCGAGAAAGTCCCCGTCGATGGCATCGTGGTCGAAGGGCAGTCTACGCTGGATGAGAGCATGATCACCGGCGAGTCGATCCCGGTTGGCAAAGGGCCGGGTGACGAGGTGATCGGCGCCACCATCAACAAGACCGGTTCGTTCCGCTTCAAGGCTACCAAGGTCGGTAAAGATACTGCTTTGAGCCAGATCATCCAGCTGGTGCAGCAGGCGCAGGGCACCAAGGCCCCCATCCAGCGTCTGGCGGACGTCATCTCTGGCTATTTTGTGCCCGTGGTGATCCTGATCGCTATCTGGAGCTTTGCTATCTGGTTTGTGTTCGGCCCCGACCCCCAATTGTTGCACGCCCTGGTGACCGCGGTGACGGTGTTGATCATCGCCTGCCCGTGTGCTTTGGGGTTGGCCACGCCGACCTCGATTATGGTGGGCACAGGGAAGGGCGCTGAAAACGGCATCCTTATCCGTTCGGCTGAGGCGCTGGAAACCGCTCACAAGCTGGATACGATTGTGTTGGACAAAACCGGCACGATCACCCGCGGCGAACCGGAACTGACCGACGTGGTCGTCAACGGCGATTTCTCTGAGACCGATCTGCTGCGCCTGGCCGCTTCCGTGGAAACCGTCAGCGAACACCCTCTGGCAGAGGCCATCGTTCGCGGGGCCAAGGCCAAAGGGTTGGAGCTGAGCACCCCTGAAGATTTCGAGGCGATCCCCGGTCATGGCGTTGTCGCCACTGTCGAGGGCCGCGCCCTGACGTTGGGTAATCTGAAGATGATGGCGCAGATTGGCGCCAGCCTGGATGGGTTGAAAGAAAAGGCCCAGCGCCTGGCCGACGAAGGCAAGACCCCGATGTACGTCGCCGTGGACGGCAAGGCTGCCGGCATTGTCGCCGTGGCCGATACCGTCAAGGAAGATAGTCGCGAGGCGATCGCCCATCTCAAGAAGCTGGGTCTGGAAGTGGTGATGATCACCGGCGACAACCGTCGCACAGCGGACGCTATCGCCCGTCAGGTCGGCGTGGACCGCGTGCTGGCGGAGGTGTTGCCGGAGGACAAGGCCAACAACGTCAAGATGTTGCAGCGTGAAGGCAAGGTAGTCGCCATGGTCGGCGACGGCATCAACGATGCCCCGGCGCTGGCGCAGGCGGATGTTGGTCTGGCGATTGGCACGGGCACGGACGTGGCCATCGAGGCCGCGGATATTACCCTGATAAAAGGTAGCCTTAAGGG
>WFTY01000434.1 GCA_015485245.1 Anaerolineales bacterium
ACCTCGTGCTGCCGGTCAACAAAGTGCTCGGCCCGCGCTTTGGCGCCGATTTCCCCAAGGTGCGCGCCGCCCTGGCCGCCCTCGACCCCGCCGGGGTCGCTGCCAAAGTGGAAGCAGGCGATGCCGTTGAAATTGAACTCAACGGCGAGACCGTCGCCCTGGCCGCCGAGGAAGTGCTGGTGCAGCCGCAACCCGCCCCCGGCCTAGCCGTCGCCAGCGATAGGCACATCACCGTGGCGGTGGACACCGTCATCACACCAGAACTCAAGGCCGAGGGACTGGCGCGCGAGATCGTCCGCCGCGTGCAGGCGCAGCGCAAGAACGCCGGCTTCGAGGTCAGCGACCGCATCACCACCTGGTATGTTGCGCCGGAGGAACTGGCCCAGGTCTTCCGGTCATGGGGCGACTACATCCAGGCCGAAACGCTGACCACTGAGCTGATCGACGGACAGCCGCCCGAAGACGTCTACGTGGAGAAACACAAGATCGAAGGGGACGAAGTGGTAATTGGGCTGAAGCGCAACTGACACTGCTTAACACAAGACGAGAAGTTCGACTTTTGGGAAAAGTCGAACTTCTTTTCTAAATCGAGGAACGCAGCACAGGAAAAACATGAGAGCCGCAATTTTCGAAAAATTTGGTCAACCTCTGGAGATCAAAAACCTCCCCGATCCGACGCCCCATGCCGATGGTGTGGTTATCAGAGTGATGGCAAACGGCATCTGTCGTAGTGACTGGCACGGCTGGATGGGACACGATTCAGATATCCACTTGCCGCATGTCCCTGGTCACGAAATGGCCGGGGTGGTCGTCGCGGTGGGCAAGGATGTGCGTCGCTGGAAGGAAGGAGACCGCGTCACGCTACCATTTGCCTGCGGCTGCGGTGCGTGCGAGCAATGCATTTCTGGCAACCAGCAGGTTTGCGACCATTATTTCCAACCCGGTTTCACAGCCTGGGGGTCGTTTGCCGAATTGGTTGCCATCCGTTACGCGGATACCAACCTCGTCGGGCTGCCGGAGAGCCTGGATTTCGTCGAGGCTGCCAGCCTGGGGTGTCGATTCATCACCTCGTTTCGCGCCGTGGTTGCGCAGGGACGTGTGGCACCCGGGGAGTGGGTTGTGGTGTACGGCTGCGGCGGCATTGGCCTCTCCGCGGTGATGATTGCCACAGCGATGGGCGCACAGGTCATCGGGATAGACGTCAGGGATAGCGCTCTCCAATTGGCGCAATCGCTGGGAGCGGTGGTCACTTTGAACGCCAGCGCTGAAGCCAGCATCGTGGAAGCCGTGAGAGAGATCACCCATGGCGGCGCGCACGTCTCTCTGGATGCCCTGGGAAGCAACGAGACCTGCCGCAACTCGGTCTTGAGCCTGCGCAAGCGGGGACGCCATATCCAGGTTGGCGTGATGGCCGCAGAGCACAAGGAAACGCCTATCCCCATGGGCTGGGTAATGTTTAATGAATTGGAGCTAATAGGCAGCCACGGCATGCAGGCTCACGCCTATGCTCCTATGCTGGCGATGGTTGTCTCTGGGCGGCTGCAACCCGGAAAACTGATCAGCCGGAGAGTCTCTCTGGAAGAATCGTTGGGGATTTTGCAGTCAATGGGGGAAAACCCTCCAACCGGCGTTGTGGTCATTGACCGGTTTTAGGTGCCTCCATCTGGCCTCACGGGAATTGAAACCTTTGAGTACGTTGACTTGTTGACTTCCAGCCGAAACACATCAGGCCGGGCGTAGTGGCCGCAGACGTCCAGCGCCATGCGCTCTTCGATGACCCGCCCGGTGTCCACCTCGGCGGTCAACAGTATCTCTTCCGCGCCCGCCGGCCCGGCGAGGATGCCTCCATCCGGCCCAATGATGGCCGAGCCGCCGCGCATCCAGGGGCCGTCCCCTTCCAGTTCGTCCAGCAGCGCCAACCCGGTGGGGAGGTGCTCGCGCCCCAGTACCGTCCCCGCAGCGACCACAAAGCAGCGCCCCTCAAAGGCGTAGGAACGGGAAGCCACCAGCAGAATCTCCTTGACCGTCGGCCACAGCGCGGCGTGGAAAACCTCCATCTGCTCGTGCATCGCCTGGCGCGCTAACGGCATCCAGTGTTCCCAGCACACCAGCCCGCCCACACGCCCGATAGGGGTGTCCACCGCCGTCAGCGTGCTGCCATCGCCGCGCCCCCACACCATCCGCTCGGTGTAGGTGGGGATCAATTTGCGGTGCTTGCCCAACAGCTCGCCCTGCTCCGAGAAATACACAATGGTGTTGTACAGCGTGCCGCCGTCGCGCTCGTTGACCCCCATCACCAGGTTCAGCCCGGCAGCGCGCGCCGCCCGCCCCAACCGCGCGGTGACCGGTCCTGGAACATCCACACTGTTCTCGAACAAGCGGCGGAACACCGCCTTGGTCGGCGCGTGATCCCACAACCCCATCTTTGGGCTGACATCCAGCCAGAAGGGATAGCCCGGCAGCCAGGTCTCCGGGAAGACCAGCAGGCGCACACCTTGTTTTCCCGCCTGCGCGATCCATTTCTCCGCGATCGCCAGCGAGCCTTCCAGGTCGAGATACGCCGGGGCTGCCTGTGCTGCCCCGATCAACAGGTTTGACATGCTATGCTCCATCTCCATGCAAAGAGGTTTTTCAACCCGCTTGTTCGAGGTGCGATAGACTGCCATCGTCGCACCACCCCCAGCTCACGAAAGCATCCGCCGGGGCTACTCGAATATTTCAGCCACCACACCATCCAGACTTAACGCCCGGGCCTGCTGGCGGATCTGAGCGACGCGCTCTGGAGACAATATCGTCGCGGCGTCGTGAAGACGCGCTTCCGCCCGCTCCTGGGTTTCGCGCTTGGCGCCGGGGTGCGTGGCCGCCAACGTCAGGAATTCTACTGCTTTTTCAGCGCCTCCCTCTGCCAGGAGTAAAACCGCCACGCCGATGAGTATTTCAAGCATCAGCGGGACGGCCTGGGCTTCAACCGCCAGCGATAACGCCTCCCGAAAGTAATCACGCGCCGCGGGATAATCCTCCATGGAGCAGGCCACCTCGCCGAGGTTGGCCAGCGTGTTGGCGGTGCTGCCCTGGTTGCCGATCTGGCGCTTGATCTCCAGACTCTCCAGGTGCAATTGACGGGCCTCGACGTAAGCGCCCATCTTCCAGGCGACGTACCCCGCATTGGTCAGCGCGGCAGCCATGCCAAGGGAGTGATTGAGGGCCTTAAAATCCGCATGGCACGCCTGATAGTAGCGCCGGGCGTCGGCCAGCGCGCCCTGGGCCTGAGCGATGTTCCCCAGGTTGTTGCGGGCCACCGCTGCGCCGAACGCGTCGCCAAGCTCGTCACGAATGGCGAGGTTCTCCTCCAGATATCGCCGCGCCTGGGCGTAATCGCCGCTCGCCTGAGCGAGATTCCCCAACAAATTCAGACAAAAACCGATCCCTTCCCGGTCGCCACACTGACGGGAAAGCAACAGCCCTTGCTCGCCGTATTCGCGAGCGAGTTCAAACTCGCCGCGCATGTGAGCGATGATTCCCAGGTAGCCCAGCGTGGAAGCGCGCTCGGACAGACCCAACCTCTCGGTGAAATCTTCCAAAAAGGTATGGCTGCGTTTAAGTGCATCGCTGG
>WFTY01000435.1 GCA_015485245.1 Anaerolineales bacterium
GGTCAGCTCTGGCCCGACGGCGGCGGCCACGTTGGAGGTGAGAGTCCAGGGCGTGGTCGTCCACACGAGCAGGGATTCGGGGAGGCCGGTTTCGGGGTCGTGCCGACGGCGGAAGGCGGGCGACTGACCGCTATCGGGTTGCGGCCCGCTGTCCGCGGTCTGCTCGCGCAACGGGAAACGGAGCGTGACGCTGCGATGCGTCAACTCCATGTAGCCATCGGTGACGATCTCGTGCTGGCTGATGCCGGTGGCGCAGCGCGGGCACCAGGGCATCACATCGGCGCCGCGATAGAGCCAACCCTTCTCCCAGGTCTTCTTGATCATCGTCCAGATCATGTAGTTGTTTTCGTTGGAGAAGGTGTAGTAACTGCCGCCGATCTCCGGCAGGCCGAGGTTGCCGACGATGTTCTCCACTGTATCGGTGATGGTGTTGCCGTTGGGCGTCTTGATGGTGATTTCTTGCAGGGGGTCTTCGAGCAGTTTTTCGGCCAGCCAGCGCAATTGATCGGGGTCGTTCCACTCCATCCAGTAGCCCAGGCGGATGGACTGCTCCGTTTGTACGGCGGAGAAGCGCAGCACGCGCGCCTTGCACTCGCGCACGAATTGCGCTAGGCTGTACTCTTCGATGTCTTTTTTCGACTCGAAACCTTTTTCCTTCTCGACTTCTACCTCCACCCACAACCCCTGGCAATCAAAGCCGTTCTGGTAGCGCAGCTCGTGCCCGCGCATCGTCCAGTAGCGGTTGTACAGGTCTTTGTACGTGCGCCCCCAGCCGTGGTGCACGCCCATGGGGTTGTTGGCGGTGATTGGGCCGTCAATGAACGACCAGGGCGGTTTGCCCTTGCGCAGTTGGCGCGATTTCTCAAAGGCGTTGTTCTCGCGCCAGAACTTCAGGATGTCGTGTTCGAGCTCGATAAAATTCACTTTGTTGGGTACGGGTTTGAAGGGCATGATATTTCTCCTGATGTCAGGTGCGTAGGCCAGCAGGTGGTTAGGTGATTGGGGGATCAGGTGACTGGGGGATTGGGGACTCGGCAACCAGTTACCCAGTCAGTTAGTCACTTTATCACCTGTTAACGAACAACCTCCCGTCCACTCTGGGACGAGAGGTGTCACTCCCGCGGTACCACCCGGATTCCCGCCGTGAGGGCGGGCGCTCATGACGGGTACGGTTGGGGAAACGGCAACTGAATGAATGGGTAATCAGGATATTGGGTGCCGGTTGCCCGGCCACCTTGTTACCCAATCACTTTGTTGTCTTGTTACCTGACTTATACCCGTGCCCGTGATAACGGGGGGCAGGCCCGGCGTTCTTACTCTGGTGCACCAACAACCATTTCAGATTGCAGCTCCGGAAGGATTTTCGGCCCGCTGAGTCTGCCCCGGCTCGCACTCTCCCGGGTTCGCTGTCAGCTCGCGGCGGACGTACTCGTTTCCATCGTCGCTTTTGGGTTTCGCTTGTTGGATGGGATTATGCCACAAACCAGGAGGAGGGTCAACCTGCGGTATAATACGCCCGCTGCGCCCCGCCCTTGTCAACGGGGTTTGGTAAATTCATCTTCTTGATGGGCTGGTTTTGTGAATTGCAGGAGGCTGAGGTGACACTTCCTAAGTACGCCTATTTTCAGGGGAACATCGTTCCGTATTCCGAGGCGAAGGTTGGCGTGCTCACGCACGCGCTCAATTATGGCACGGCCGCGTTTGGCGGCCTGCGTGGATATTGGAACGAGGATGAGCAGCAGCTTTATCTCTTCCGGCCGCACGATCACTTCAAACGTTTGCTGAACTCGGCCAGGCTCCTGTGCATGGAGTTTGAGCACACCCCGGAGAGCCTGACTCAGGTGACGATGGACTTGCTGCGCCAGGAAAGTTATAAGGAGGATGTGTATATCCGCCCGCTGGTGTATAAGGCGGATGAGATCATCGGCGTTAAGTTGCACGGTCTGACCGATGAGATCAGCATCGTCGCCCTGCCGTTTGGCCGCTATGTCGCCAACGATACCAACGCCCACGTGACTTTCTCCTCCTGGCGGCGGATCGATGATAATGTCATCCCGGCGCGCGGCAAGATTTCGGGGGCGTACGTCAATTCGGCGTTTATCAAAACCGATGCCCTGCGCGCCGGCTTTGATGAGGCTCTGGTGCTCACGCAGGACGGACACCTCTCTGAGGGCAGTGCGGAGAACGTCTTTATGATCCGCGAGGGCGTTTTAATCACCCCGCCGGTGACGGACAACGTGCTCGAAGGCATCACGCGCCGCAGCGTGCTGGAACTGGCGGTCAATGAATTAGGGCTGCCCGTGGAGGAGCGGCATATTGACCGCACCGAAGTATATCTCTGTGAGGAGCTTTTCCTCACCGGGACCGCCGCTCAGGTAACCGCGGTCACGCGCGTCAACCACCGTGACATCGGCGCGGGCGTGATGGAGCCGTATACGACCCGTCTGCGCGAGCTCTTTGGCAAAGCGGTGCGCGGCCAGTTAGAGGCCTATCGTAAGTGGGTTGAGCCGGTTTACTAAGAACCTATCCGATAGATTCTAAGCTGAGGCGCTTGGAGCGCAGAGGCTTTTATGTTTAAGAAAAAAGATGAAGTTCCTGAATCTGTTCCTTCGGCCGCGCCAGCTATGCGCGTCACCTCGGTGTTGGGGGACGGCATCGCCTGGAAAGGCTCACTGAGCGGCAGCGGCGGTGTGCGCGTGGAGGGCGCCTTTGAGGGCGATATTAATCTGCGCGGCTTGTTTGTTGTGGGCGAATCCGGGCGCGTGACCTGCGAGCACGTGCGCGCCAATGTGGTCATTGTGGCGGGGGCGTTGCGCGGCAATATCACTGCCGAGAAGGTGGAGATCCGCCATACCGGGCGTGTGTGGGGAGATGTGGTGACGACCGCCTTTTCTACTGAGGAGGGGGCTTTCCTGCGAGGGCAGATTCGCATGGAGGAGAGCGTAGACCTCGGCCAGCTTGTCGAATCTCCTGTGGGAAACGCTGAGGACGAATCCGAAGAAAATTGAAACGCGGTGCGGCGTTCCTGGTGAGTTTGGGACTCCTGTTGGTGGGGGGTGCCTGTTCGGAGGGGTCTTTGCCTCCGACTGTGACGCTCTCGCGCCCGTCGGCCACTCCTGCGACGGGCGGTGCGGCGACTCCTGCAATCCCTGCATCTCTCCCTATGCCTACCTCATCCCCCACGGTAGAGACCACACCCACGGCATTGCCCTGCTGGGGCGAGGGCGGGCGACTGGAGAAAGGTCAGCTCGCCGCGACTTTGTTACCGCAGCCGTTGCTCTTTCGCGTTTATTTGCCTCCCTGCTACGATCAACAAACAGACCGGCGTTATCCCGTCCTGTATCTGCTCCACGGTCAGACGTACAACGACGATCAATGGGATCGTCTGGGCGTGGATGAAACCGCTGACGCGTTGATCGCCGCCGGGGAGATCCCGCCCCTGCTTATCATCATGCCGGCGGAGCAGGATCAGTACACACCGCCGCCGGAAAACCCCTATGGCCAGGCCCTGGTGGAGGAATTGATCCCCTATATTGAGCGCAACTATCGCGCCCGGACTGACCGGGCACACCGCGCCATTGGAGGGCTTTCGCGAGGTGGCAACTGGGCGCTTCACCTCGGCCTGACACGTTGGGAGTTGTTTGGCGCGGTGGGGGCGCATAGCACGCCCTCCTTCGTCACCGATGGGCCACCGCGCTTGCGAGAATGGCTCGATGACATTCCTCCAGGGCAATGGCCGCGCCTCTATCTGGATGCTGGCGCGGATGACGGCTGGAAAGAATATATGCTCAATGTGGAAGCCGTGCTCACAGAGAAAGATATCCCGCATGAATGGCATCTGAATCAGGGGGCGCATGAGGAGGCCTATTGGGCGGCCCATGTTGAAGAATATCTGCGCTGGTACACCGAACCGTGGTGAGGCGCGCGAGTGCGATATAATCAGGCCATGTCTCTTTCGCAACAGCAGGTTGAACACATCGCCGCATTGGCAAGGCTGGAGTTGAGCGCCGAGGAGCTTGACCGTTTTCGGCGACAACTGGCGGCTATTCTGGATCATTTCCAGCAGCTTCAGAGCCTGGAAATCCCGGCAGAGGTGCTTTCCGCGGATCACCCGGAGGAGGGGATGACCTTGCGCCCGGATGAGCTTTGCCCCGGTTTGGCGTTGGACGCTTTGATGCGCAACGCGCCCGAGAGTGAACGCCGTCAGTTTAAAATCCCGCCGGTGTTTGAATGAGGGCTTTGACCTCATGACTGAACTTATTCAGCTTTCTCTTCAACAAATGCGCCGTGGTTTGCTGGCTGGAGATTTTTCCAGCCAGGAGTTGACGCGCGCTTATCTGGAGCGCGTTGAGCGTCTGGAGCCGCACCTGAACGCGTTTATCACCCTTGCTCCGGAGCTGGCGTTGCGCCAGGCCCGCGCCGCTGATGAGCGCCTGGCGGAAATCCGCCGGCAGGGGGGCGAGGCGCCGCCGCTTTTGGGTGTCCCCATCGCCATCAAAGATGTGCTGGCGGTGCGCGATCTCCCCTGCACAGCCGGGTCGCGCATCCTGGAGACCTTTGTTCCCCCCTATAATGCCACGGCGGTGGAGCGCGTACTTGAGGCGGGGGCGGTTGTGTTGGGCAAAACCAACACGGACGAGTTCGCTATGGGGTCTTCCACGGAGAACTCCGCCTATGAGGTCACGCGCAACCCCTGGAATCTGGAGCGGGTGCCGGGCGGCTCCAGCGGGGGCAGCGCGGCGGCGGTGGCCGCGCGGATGGCTCCCCTGGCGCTGGGGACGGATACCGGCGGAAGTGTGCGTCAGCCGGCCGCGTTTTGCGGCGTGACCGGGCTGAAGCCAACGTATGGCCGCGTTTCTCGGTTTGGGTTGTTCGCTTATGCCTCCTCGTTGGATACGGTGGGCGCGCTGGCGCGCTCGGCGGAGGAAGTCGCCGGGATATATAACGCTCTGCATGGGCATGATCGCCGCGACGCCACCAGCCTGAAGCATCCTCGGGAGGAGGTCGTCCTGAAAAACGAAGACCTCCGCGGCCTGCGCGTGGGGATCGTCGCGGAGCATTTTCAGCACGATCTTCAGCCTGAAGTGGCGCGCGCCTTGCAGGTCGCCGTTCAGCAATTGGAAACCCTGGGCGCCAAGGTGTTGGATGTGCAACTGCCGCACACGCGCTACGCCGTGCCGGTATACTACATTATCGCCCCGGCGGAGGCCTCGGCCAACCTGGCGCGTTATGATGGTGTGCGCTATGGGCCGCGCCAGCCCGCGGAGACCTTGCCCGCGGTATACGCCCGCACGCGTGGAAAGCTTTTCGGGCGCGAGGTCAAGCGCCGCATCATGTTGGGGACGTTTGCGCTCTCGGCAGGGTATCAGGAAGCCTATTACGGTAAAGCGCAAAAGGTGCGCCGCCTGATCCAGCAGGATTTTGTGCGTGCTTTTGAAAAAGTGGATCTTATCGCCGCCCCGGTCACGCCCACGACTGCTTTTCCCATTGGCGCCCATCGCGGCGACCCGCTTTCCATGTACCTGGAAGATATCTTCACCCTTCCGGCAAACCTCGCTGGTTTACCGGCGATCGCCTTCCCGGTTGGTGTGGATGACCAAAACCTGCCTGTGGGGATGCAACTGATCGCCCCTGCGCTACACGAAGACCGGTTGTTGCAGGCCGCGCACAGTTACCAGCAGGCCACATCCTGGCATCAGCGGACTCCAGACCCTGAGCTTTTATGATGAAGGTCAATAACGTATCCAAGGCGCATCCGAGGGGGAATGATATCGAGGATACGGCGCGTGTTTTTGATATCCTCGCCCGCGCGAATATCATCGCCAGCACGACCGAGTCGCTTGAGTTGCTGAGCGAGATGCTGGATCTGATTATTGATGTGTGCAGCGCCTCCGCAGGGACGATGTATTTGTTGGATAAGGGGCATCAGGAACTGGTTTTCCAATTGGTGCGCGGTGAAAAGAGCGATGAGGCCCTGATTGGTCATCGTATTGGCGCGAATCAGGGGATTGTTGGGGCAGCGGTACAGCAAAAACAGGCGATTGTGGTTGATGATTTAATGCACGATCCGCGCTGGTACGGTACAGTCGGTTCGGAGACCATCGCCCTGCGCAATACGATAGCCTTTCCCATGTTGCTGCGCGGCGAGCCGATCGGCGCCATTCAGGTTTTCAATTTCCAGCGCAAGCCCCTCCAGCTCATTCAGATGCTGGGCAACCGGATGAGCTCAGAGTATGAAAAGGCCGTACTGCTGAAAACCAGCCAGGAGTACAGCCAGCGACTGGAGACTCTGGTCAACCTGATGATGCAGATCAGCGCCACCCTGGATCGAGATCAGATTTTAAACACGATCATCGACGAGGCGCATTCTCTCCTCAACGCTGAGGGCACGTCCTTGTTTTTGCTTGATGAGGAGAGCAATGAGCTGGTGCTTTACGTCTCCAAGGGGAGCAACCGGATTCCGGTTGCAGATATCCGCATCCCCGCGGATACCGGGATCATCGGGTATGTGGTCAAAACGGGCGAGATTGTGCGTCTGCGGGATGCCCAGCAGGATCATCGACATTATGATGGGGTGGATCGCATCAGCGGTGTTCCGACGCGCGCCTTGTTGGCGGTGCCCCTGCGCACGCCGGATATTGTGCTGGGGCGTGAACGCGGCATCAGCGAGGCACGCATTATCGGCGGGTTGGAAGCGATCAATAAATTTGACGGCGAGTTTACCGAAGCCGACGCGCAATTGCTCCGCAGCCTTGCCGAACAGGCTGCGCTGATTCTGCACCTTTCCAACCTCTATTCGGAGGCCGATGAGCTTTTCCTGAGCACTATTCGGGCGCTGGTGGCCGCCATTGATGCCAAAGACCCTTACACTGAGGGACATTCTCAACGCGTGAGCGAATACAGCGTGGCCATTGCCCAGGAGCTACGATTGCCTCCTGAGACGGTGCACCATGTGCGCATCGGCGCGCTGTTGCATGATATTGGAAAAATTGGCGTCTCTGATGTTATTTTGACCAAGCCAGGGCGCCTGACTGCGGAAGAGTATGAGGAGGTTAAAAAGCACCCGCTGATTGGGGCGAGGATCATCGGCCAGGTGAATTTGCTCGAGGCGGTGATCCCCGCGCTGGCGCAACATCATGAACGCATAGATGGCAAGGGGTACCCGTTGGGGCTGAGCGGCGACAATATCGCCTTAATCGCGCGCATCGTTGCCGTAGCGGATGTTTTCGACGCCCTGACATCGGATCGCCCTTATCGCCCGGCTATTGATTTGGAAACATCCCTCGACATCCTCCGCAAGAGCGCTGGCGACCACTTGGACGCGCGTTGTGTTGAAGCTTTTCTCCATGCCTATATCCAGGGGAAGATCGTCCCTCAGAAATAGGACCTCGCCTCTATCCGGGAATTCAGAAGGGCGCCGGGTTTCGATAAACTCAACCGACAAGGACGGTTTGAGGAGGGGCTGGTGTGAAAGGGGAGTTATATCGTGGATTTGAGAAGGGTTCAGAATCAGGAGATAGTGGTACAATCGCCCGCTGATACCACGGCAATTGCCGTTACAGGAGAACATCGTGCTTATCCGTTTGCTCTTTGTCGGCTTAGGCGGCTTTCTTGGCGCGACGTTGCGCTTTATCACCAGTGGGGTCGTTGCCCGCCTTACAACGCAAGCAAAGTTCCCATTGGGAACTTTCAGCGTCAATATGATTGGTAGCTTGTTGATCGGTTTTCTGGCTGGTGTGGCGGAGACTTCTGATCTCGTCAACACGCACACACAGGCATTTGTGATTACCGGCATGCTCGGCGCGTTCACCACGTTTTCGACGTTTAGCTATGAGACCTTTGGGTTGCTCCAAAATGGGCAAACCTCGCCCGCGCTGGCTAACCTGGGTTTGCAAATCTTTCTGGGCCTGTTGGCCGTTTGGGGCGGTCTGCAACTTGCCCGGTTGGTGTAAGTGCCTGCTGCGCGCCGAAGGCGTTGCCAGGATGCGCTCAGGGTATAATGGCCTCACCTTGCAGGAGAGGAGATGCATGAATGGATGATCGCTTGAAAATTGTGATTCCCATGGCGGGATATGGCACCCGTTTGCGCCCGCACACCTGGAGTCGTCCCAAGCAATTGATCACCCTGGGGGGGAAAAGCGCGCTGGATCATGTGCTGGCGATGTTCTCTACCCTGCCAGACCCCGATAATGTGGAGTTTATCTTCATCATCGGGTATCTGGGAGAGAAGATCAAAGCCTACATGGATCAGCGCCACCCCGACTTGCTGGTGCGCTATGTTGTCCAGGAGGAGATGCGCGGCCAGTCGCACGCCATTTATCTGGCGAAGGAGTATCTGCAAGGGCCGATGTTGATGGTCTTCGCCGATACGCTGATCGAGACCGATCTTTCTTTCCTGGCGAACGAAGCCGCAGACGTGGTTGCCTGGGTCAAACCGGTTCCCGATCCGCGACGTTTCGGCGTCACCGAGCTGGGGGAGGATGGCTGGGTGAAACGCATCATCGAAAAACCGCACGATATCTCCAACAACCTCGCCGTGGTTGGGTTTTATTATTTCAAGGACGCGGCTGCTTTGGTGTCGGCCATTGAGGCGCAGATGGCGCAGGATCGCCAGTTGAAGGGGGAATACTACCTCGCCGACGCTATCAACATCTTGCTGGAAAACGGCGCCCGTATGCGCACCGAGATGGTGACCATTTGGTTGGACGCGGGCACGGCTGAAGCGGTGTTAGAGACCAATCGTTATCTCCTGGAGCATGGGCATGACAACGCCGAGGCGTACGCCGACGATCAGGATTTCATCGTCATTCCCCCGGTGTTCATTCATCCTGAGGCCCAGGTCGAGGCCAGTGTGATTGGGCCGCACGTCAGCATCGGGGCGGGATGTCGCATCCGCCATTGCGTGTTGGATGATGCCATTGTGGAGCAAGGGAGCGCGCTGCTCGGCGTCAGCCTGACGCATTCCATCATCGGCGAAAACGTACAGGTGGAAGGCGGCGCGCGCCGCCTGAACGTAGGCGACAACTCGACGGTGAAGTTATGAGCTTCTCCCCTCCGGTGGACGAAACGGTGCAGGTGGAATGCCGCGCCGAGTATGCGTATCCGCAGCGCCCGGTGTCGATCCGCTGGGAAGGGACGCGCATGGAAGTGGCGGAGGTGCTGCGGGAGTGGCGCACCCCCGAGGGAAAGCATTATCACGTCCGTCTGCGAGGTGGGCGCGAGTTGTTGCTCGCTTATCGGGAAGACTGCCATTGCTGGCAGGTAAGAGAACGCTGAACTCTGGAAATCGCTTTGTCTGCTGGAAACCCCTCCCCCGTTTTTGAAGTCGTCATCGGCCTCGAAGTTCACGCCGAAATCGCCACGCGCACGAAGATGTTTTGTGGCTGCGCGGTGTTGGACACCACGCAGGCGGAGCCGAACGCGGCTGTGTGTCCGATTTGCGCCGGAATGCCGGGCACGCTGCCGGTGGTCAATCAGCGGGCGGTGGAGCTTGGTCTGCGCGTGGCGCTGGCGCTGGGGTGTTCTATCCCCTCGTATAGCGTGTTCGCCCGGAAGAATTATTTCTATCCCGATCTCCCCAAAGGCTATCAGATTTCACAGTACCGTTATCCCCTGGCGCGCCAGGGCGTGCTGCTCATCCCCACCGAGGCGGGAGAGCGCCCGATACGCGTGCGGCGCGTCCATCTGGAAGAGGACACTGGCAAGCTGACGCACGTGCAGGAAAACGCTGTCGCGTACAGCCTGGTGGATCTCAACCGGGCAGGGGTGCCGCTGTTGGAGATCGTCTCCGAGCCGGATTTGCGTACTGCGGCGGAGGCGCGCGCCTATGGCGAAGCGCTGCGTCGCATTTTACAATACCTGGCCGTCAATTCTGGGGATATGCAAAAAGGGGTGCTGCGCTTTGAAGCCAACGTCTCCCTGCGCCCTCAGGGGACGGAGGCCTTGGGCACGCGCACGGAAATCAAAAACCTGAATAGTTTTCGCGCCCTGGAGCGGGCGATCAACTACGAAATCCAGCGCCAGAGTGAATTGCTGGCGCGGGGCGAAGCAGTGCTCCAGCAAACCCTCGGCTGGGATGAGGCCCGCCAGGTCACGGTGCCGCAGCGCGGCAAGGAGGAGGAAGATGATTATCGTTACTTCCCCGAACCTGACCTGCCGCCGTTGGTGATCGCGCCGGAATGGCTGGAGCAGATCCGCGCCGGCCTGCCTGAACTGCCGGTCGCCAGGCGGCAGCGTTTTGGGGAGCAGTACCAGCTTACCGCTTACGATGCCGAGGTGTTGACCGCCGAGGCCGCGGTCGCCGACTATTACGAAGCCGTTGTCAACGCGGCCCCGAGCGTTGCTCCCAAGCAAATTGCGAATTGGATCACCGGCGAGCTGTTTGGCTTGCTCAATCAGGCGGGCGGGCGCTTTGACGAGCTGAAGATTGAACCGGTTCAGTTTGCTGATTTGCTTGTCCGTATTGAAAAAGGGCAGATCAGCGCGGCGATGGGCAAAACCGTGCTGGCAGAAATGTTCGCCACGGGGACGGCGGCGGCGGAAATCATCTCCGCCCGCGGCCTGCAACAGATTTCAGATGATGCTCAACTGGCGGCGGTCGTCCGGCAGGTGTTGGCTGATCATCCGGATGAGCTGGCGGCGTACCTGGGCGGCAAGGATGGGTTGTTGAACTGGTTCTTTGGACAGGTGATGCGCGCCACTCGGGGGCAGGCCAACCCCGCGGTGGTGCGTCAGGTGCTGGCAGATGAACTCGCCGCCTGGAAGACAAGCGCCGGAGAGAATAATCGCGCCTGATTTATCCGAATGTCACTTGACGGGTTTTCCTGGATCGATTACGCTAAGGTATCATGAGGCCAGAAATGACTCCTCTGTGTTTGAACTGGCACAATCACTCGCTTGCGGGCGCCCCTGGGTGCCCGTGTATCATTTAATAACCAGCATTAGGAGATAGCAACAGCATGTCGGAACAAATTAATGCCTTTAAGATGGCGCAGACTCAGTTTGATCACGTCGCCAGAATGCTTAACCTCGACCCACAGGCGGCGGCGATGTTGCGTTGGCCGACGCGTGAATTCCGCTTTCAGATTCCCGTCAAGATGGATGATGGCTCGATTCGCGTCTTTTTTGGGTATCGCGTGCAGCACAGCGACGTGCGCGGCCCATCCAAGGGGGGCATTCGCTTTCATCCCTCCGAGACGCTGGACACTGTGCGCGCTCTGGCGATGTGGATGACCTGGAAAACCGCCGTGGCCGACATCCCGTTGGGCGGCGGTAAAGGTGGCGTGGCGGTGGATTCGGCTTCGCTTTCCATTGGAGAACAGGAACGCCTGTGCCGCGGCTGGATTCAGCAGATCTACCGCAACATTGGCCCCCGGCAGGACGTCCCCGCGCCCGATGTGGGCACCAACCCGCGCATGATGGGCTGGATGATGGACGAGTATTCCAAGCTGGTGGGCGAATACACCCCTGGCGTGATTACCGGAAAACCGGTGGGGGGTGGCGGCTCGCTGGGGCGCACCGAGGCCACCGGTTTTGGCGTGGTCTACAACATCCGCGAGGCGATGAAGCACCTCGACATCAATCCGCAGAACGCCATCGCGGCCATTCAAGGGTTTGGCAACGTGGCACAGTACGCCGCGATCGGTTTTATCAACCTGGGGGGCAAAGTTGCCTGTGTTTCTTACTGGGACCGCGATGATCAGAAGGCTTACACCGTCAGCCATGAGGATGGCATTGATCCCCTCTTTTTGCAATCCATCACCGATGTGTATGGCACGATTGATAAAGACAAGGCCCGCGATTCAGGATATAAAATTGAAGATAGCATGGCGTGGATCAGCAAAGAGGCCGATGTGCTCATCCCGGCGGCGCTGGAAGGGCAGATCAACGCCGAGACGGTTGAGCAGATCAGCGCGCGGGTCAAGATTGTTGCCGAAGGCGCCAATGGGCCTACCACGCCCGAGGCGGATGCAGCCCTCCAGGAGCGCGGCATCTTCAATATCCCCGATTTCCTCTGCAACGCCGGCGGCGTGACAGTTTCTTATTTTGAGAGCGTGCAGAACGACATGAATTTTTACTGGAGCCGCGAGGAAGTGTTGAGTAAATTGGACGACAAGATGACCAAGGCCTTCCGGGACGTGCTCGATATGGCGTTGCGCGAGAAAGCCTACATGCGCGACGCGGCTTACATGGTCGCCATCGACAAAGTGGTGAAGGCGATGGAGCTGCGCGGCTGGTTGTAATAAACTCTGAAATACGTTTGGAAGGGGGGAGACGCGTTGTCTCTCCCCTTCCGGGAGTCTGTGGTTGGGGGAAACCTGCTATTATCGTTTGTTTGCCCACCGGCAGAAATGCCACTATAATGGGCGTATGGCGCTTTCGGCGGATATCATGCGAGTGTTTATTTTGGGGGATCTGATTGCCATGGTTTTGCTGGCGGGGTTTTATCTGCGCCGGAGAACGCTCTCCTGGCCTGCTTTTATTGCCTGGGGATTGCTGGCTTTGTTTCTTCCGGTGATGGGGCCGTTCCTGGTGATTTCTCTGCACCCTGGGGAGCAGCGCGTTTAATCCCCCAGCAGCTCGTGGATGGCGCGCTGGAACTCGTTCAACGAGAACGGTTTTTGCAGCCAGGGCACTCTCCCAGAAGTCAGCAGATCATCGGATGAGATTTCCAGGGGATGCCCGGTGATGAACAGCGTTTTGATTCCCGGCCAGCGATCCTGAATGATGTGGTACAGATTGTCCCCGTTCAGTTGGGGCATGACCAGGTCGGTCACCAGCAGGTCGATGGCCCCATTCCGATCCTCAAGGATCTGCAAGGCTTCCACGCCGTTAATGGCGGTCAACACCTGAAAGTTGCTCCCTTCCAACATCGCGGAGACGGCCAGGCGAATGGCGGCGTCGTCTTCGGCCAACAATACCAGGCGCCCTCGCCCATCGCAGATGTGCGTATTTGGCGGATCAACTTCAAGCGGGAGATCACTTTGTTGGCGGGGAAGATAGATGTGGAAGGTTGTGCCCTTCCCCACCTGGCTGTGGACGTCGATCACTCCGCCGTGTTGTTTGATGATGCCGTATACTTGTGCCAGTCCCAAACCTGTTCCTTTCCCGGTTCCCTTGGTGGTAAAGAACGGTTCGAACACGCGTGAAAGATTCTCCGGGGGGATGCCAATGCCGGTGTCGCTCACCGAGAGACGTACCCAGTCTCCCTCGGTGAGGTAGGGCGAGGGTTTGGTGTCGCCAGGGTGGAACGAGATCGTTGTCAGCTCAAAGCACAGCCTCCCGCCTGTGGGCATGGCATCGCGGGAGTTCAACGCCAGGTTCATCAACACTTGCTGCATGCGGGTGGGGTCTGCGAAAACCAGGTATTCATTGGCGTCGTAGACCATCTCCGTCTGGATAGTCTCAGGCAGGATGCGCTGGAGCAGCTTTTCGATTTCCTTGACAAAGGGCAGCAAATCCAGTTCGATCTGCTCCATCACCGAGCGGCGACTGAAGTCGAGGATCTGGCGGATCAGGCTAGAGGCGCGCTCAACCTGCCGTTGAATCACGGTGAGGTGTTCTTTGCTGGTGCTTGAGATGTCACGATCGGCCTGCATCAGGTCCGCGTAAATCACGATCGCGGCCATAATGTTGTTGAAATCGTGGGCGATCCCGGCCGCCAGCTGACCTACCACGGCCAGCCGATCCTGCATCTGGATGCGTTCCTGGATTTCTCGCTCGCGGGTGACATCCCGGATAGTCAGCAACCACTCCTGCGTGTTGCCAATGATAATGCGGCGGCTTTGCAATTCAAAGCGCCGACGTTGCGGAGCGTCCAGGGTGATCTCCAGCGGGAGAGGGTCGTTGACCCGGTCTCTCAATTCGGCGACGGAGTGTCCAGCCACGGCGATCAGCTGCCCATCTTTTATTTGAGGGTTCAATTGTTCCCAGAAAATTTTCCCGGCGTCGTTGCTGCTCAACAGGTGGTTTTCGATATCAAACAAGAGCAGCCCCACCGGCAATTCTTTTATCAGGCTTTCCAGCCGATATTGCTGGGCACCCAGGCGGTCGACCAGGTGATTGATTTCCTGATAGCGCTGGGCATTGCTGTATGCCAGGGCAACCTGCTGGCAAATTGCCTGGAGCAGGCTGAGGTGATCTTGAGAGAAAGCGTCGGCCTGGGAGTGGTAGACGGAAAGCGTTGCGATGAGTTTCTCGTTGCTCAATATCGGCGCGCAGATCACCGACGTGGCCTCTGCGTCCACTGGCAGTTCATTGATCCAGCGAGGGTCGTCGTTGGTGTTGGCGATCAACGCAGGAGCGCGCTGTTGCGCCACCCAGCCAGCGACGCCATGGCCGGGCACGGGGATAGTATCTAAGGATGTGGTGGGGATGAATTTGTCTTCTTCGGCCAGGTAAGCCACGCGTGGTTTTAGAGTTTTCTCAGCCCCATGATATTCCAGAACCAACGCCAGGGTGCCTCCCAACGCTTTGCACGTCGTGACTGCGGCTTGTTCTAGAATTTCGCGCACGTCCAGGCGGCTGTTCAACGTTCGGCTGATGTCATAGAGCAGAGA
>WFTY01000436.1 GCA_015485245.1 Anaerolineales bacterium
GCCCGAGCGTATCTCGCTGCGGGCGCTGGATCAGCAGTGGCAGGTTCGATATGCAATGGATGAGAGCCCCCCTGCTCTGGAAGCGAACCCTGCCGCAGGCGAACTCCGGCTCTATGGCAACGACAGGCAACAACATCAGAAACAACTGGTTGGCTGGCTCCACCAGCACGCCAGAGCCATGCTTTCACCCTGGCTGCGTGATCTCAGCGAAGAATTGAATCTGCCCTTCAACAAACTCACCATCCGCGGGCAGAAGACGCGCTGGGGCAGTTGCTCGGCAAAAGGGAATATCAACCTCAATCGCAACCTGCTCTTTCTCGATGCGGAACTGGTGCGCTATCTCTTTGTTCACGAACTCTGCCACACCATCCATCTCAACCACTCCAAAGACTACTGGACGCTGGTGGAGAAGATGGAGCCCAACTACCTTGATCTCGATCGGCGGCTTCGCGGCGCCATGGTAGAGATTCCCGCCTGGGCCCGTTGTTCCCCTTACTGACCCAACACCCCGGCACAACGTCAAACATTGTTAACTACCTCTTCCGGCACGGCTTGCCTGATACAATTTAGCCAACCAGATCTCGCCAGAAAAAGGGATCGGAAAAAGAAAATAAAACAGAGGGAGGACTCAGTATGGCAGGAGCGTTCTTTTTTTTGCGCTTGAACGATCATGTGCAATACCTCAGACGAATCCAGGCGACACTCGAGGAGAAAGACGATTTCCAGGGAACGTGCCACACCAGTTGCAAACTGGGGAAATGGCTCTACGGCAAGGGGGCTGAAGAGGCGGCCTCTGTCGGCGAAGAAGCCAAACGGGTTTTCGACTCCCTGTTTGAACCCCACGAACAGTTCCATCGCGCCAGCAGGACCGCTCTGGAAAGCAAGCAGCAGGGCGATACGGTCACGGCCAACGCCGCTGTCACCGAAATGCATCAACTCTCCACCGTGCTGATTCACAAACTGATCAAACTGGACAAGCTGGCCAGTCAGGTATCACAACAGCCCACGCCGCCGCTTCAACAGGCTGCGGCTGAAATAACACCCTGATCACCCTCGCGAACGAACGAGGCGCAGTTGATGCGGGGCTGGACACAACCATCGTAACGCGGGGCAAGCCGGTATATTCAACCGGCGCGGCCCGCGCATTTTGTCAATAACGGTAGACCAGCCCCACTCCACCATACCAACTGGCGTCATCACGAATGGAGACCCCGCTGATATCGTTGTAGCGGGCCCGCAGATCGAGACCAAAACGGGAATTGAGCCGCAGCTCCAGCCCCACCCCGAAGAAGGTATCCACATCCACTTCGCTATTGCCCACCTGGGCATCCTCCGCCGAGGTCACCAGATCGTTGGCGATCAGCTCCAGCAGATCCCATCCACCCTCGACATAGATCCTCGCCGGCCCCCTTGCATAGGCCAGACCCAAGCCAAGGGGAAGCGAAACGAAGCGGTGATATTCGCCATCATCCCCCCACGCGCGCCCCAGCCGCGCTTCTAGCAACACGTGGAAAAAGAGCGTCTCGGCGCGGTCGATATTACCGCCAAGTCGCACGCCTGCTGCCGTGAAACTGTTGTTCTTATGGCGCTCATGATAGAGCAGCGTGGCCATCGATCCCTGGCCCGGATCGACGCCCTCTTCAGACGGGTTCTCATCTTCGGCCGCCCGACCCGGCTGGGGAAACAGAACCAGCAGCAAGAGGCAAACCGCCGCCAGTTCCGAACGAATCCATTTGCGCAACATCTTCTTCCTCCCGTGAAATGGAAGGGGAAGATAACCACAACCCGATTCCGCTTTTCAAGGCGAAAACGGGAACCCTACGGTCGCTCCGGCTCGACGATCTGATAGTCGATACTGACCCGTCCGCCGGCATGGGGACGAAACAGGTTATTGGCAAAGGCGACATGATCGGGATGATCGCGGTAGCTGGCGATCACCGCCTGACTGACGAACCGCACCAGCCAGGTATAGCGATATGAGGCATCCTCCTGGACCGCCTCGCCGGTGAGCACCTCTCTCACTCCCGGAATGGCGCTGAGTACGCGGCGGCCTTCGGCCATCATCTGCCGCACCTGCCGCTCGTCCAGATTCTCGACGTTGTAGATGATCAGATGCTCCACCGGCAACCAGGGCTGGCATTGGGCCAGAACCTCGGCGGCCCGGCCGGCGCTGCCCCAGTGGCGCAGGCACTGCTCGACTTCATCTCCCACCGCATCCTTCACGCCGCTTTTCAGTTCGGTGAAGCTGCCCCTGGGATTCTGCCTGGCCTGCTTTCGCATCACTTCGGCGGCCACGTCCGACAGGGCGGTGAAGTAGTCGATCTTGGCCACGCCCAGGGAGACCAGGCGCCGAAACTGGTCTTCACTCAGGCCGCTGCCACCGTGAATCACCAGGGGCACATCGACAGTCTGGTAGAGCTGTTTGAGGCGTTGAAAATCGAGCTTGGCCCGGCCCTTGAGGCGCCCCTGCACGGTGCCGATGGAGACGGCGAGAAAATCGACGCCGGTGCGCTCCACATAGGCCCTCGCCTCGGCCGGCACTGTCAGTTGCGGCTCACCGGGATGAAGCCTGGCGCCATCGCCCTCGACACCGGCCACATAGCCCAGCTCACCCACCACCGGCACGCCACAACCGTGGGCCATCTCCACCACCTTGCGGGTCGCTTCGATGTTGTCGGGCAGGCTCTCTCGAGAGACATCGAGCATGACGCCGTTGCAACCGAGGTTGATCGCCTTGACGATGGAATCGAGACTGCTGCCATGATCGAGCTGGATCGCCACCGGTACGCTGGCACGCCTGGCCGCCGCCTCCACCGCCGGCAGCATCAGTTCGAAATCGTAGTGGGCGAAGTGTGGCTCGGCGATGCTGAGAATCACGGGTGCCCGGCAACGTTCGGCGGCGCCGATGACCGCCTCGAGAAAGTCGAGGCTGACCAGGTCGAACGCCCCCACCGCGTAACTGTTTTGATAAGCGTGATGGAGGAGATCACGCATGTTCACCAAAGCCACATCCTACTCCTTCAACAATGGATCGTTTTCCTTGCCGCTCTTCTTCAACTCTTTTTCCAGCGTCGATTCCAGACAGGCCAGCGCGCCAGCCCGAATCTTGCTGGCGGCAAAGTGATAATAATTCAACTTGCATTGAACAGGGGTATGGAGCGCACTACGCCCTTTGTCTTCAAACTCCACCCAGGCCAGGATGGGGAGATCGTTCTGGCGCTCATCCACGCAGACCCACTGCCCCTCCTCCAGCACCCAGGCCATACCTGAAAAGGTGGGAAGAGGAATGCGCAGTGGCAGATCGAAATGGAGCCTGGTCCGCCGCCACAGGTTGTAGAGGGTAGCGCTGATCTTATCGGGCCGTTGTTCATAGTAGGGCACGTCATCGATTCTGCTCATCAATACCCCTCTCATATCGAGCCTACGAAGTCAGGCTGGCAAACAGCACGGGCAGCTTCTCCGGCAGCCTGTCGACATGGTCGATGACGGTGTAATTGTTGGCGCCAAAGATGCGTTTCACGTAGTGATCGGCATTGGGGTCGAGGGTCAGGCAGTAGCTCATCACACCTTTGCTGGCCAACTCCTCCACCGCCTTCTTGGTATCGATGCGCAGATGCTGCGGATCGCGCTCGTCGATATCAGCCGGCTCGCCATCGGTCACCAGAAGGATCAGCTTCTTGCGCTCGGCCTGGTTGAGCAGATGGTGGCCGGCGTGACGCAACGCCGCCCCCATGCGGGTGGACAATCCCCCGGTCATGCCCGCCAGGCGCGACTTGGCTTCATCGTCCCAGCGCTGGTTGAAATCCTTGAAACGGTAGTACTGCACATCGTGGCGGCCATCGGAGGCAAA
>WFTY01000437.1 GCA_015485245.1 Anaerolineales bacterium
GGGTTGGAGTACCGGTAATCCCTACTGGCCTACGATGGTGTTTACCACGATCACGCTTTCCCAAATGGGACACGCGCTGGCGGTGCGCCTGGAGCGCGAATCGCTTTTCAGGCAGGGCCTTTTCTCGAATAAATTGCTCCTCGCCGCGGTCGCCCTGACCTTTGTGTTGCAACTGGGAATTACTTATTGGGAGCCAGCGCAGGCCTGGTTTGGAACGATGTCGTTGCCGCCTTTCGAACTGGCGCTTAGTCTGGGGTTGAGTGCGGTTGTCTTCGGCGCCGTTGAGTTGGAGAAGATGTTCAAGCGGCTGCGGTTAAAGGAGCGTTGATGCCTATGTCGGATATTGCTCTGATTGGTATCTTGATCCTGGTGAACGGCTTTTTCGCCGCCGCGGAGATGTCGCTGGTCACTGTGCGCAAAGTGCGCTTGAAGGCCCTGGCCGAAGGCGGAAACCGGCGGGCTCGGACAGCTCTGCACATCCAGAGCAACCCCGGGGATTTCCTCTCCGCTGTGCAGATTGGAATTACATTGGTGGGCACCGCGGCCTCGGCCATCGGCGGGGTGAGCGTCGTCCGCTTACTGGCCCCTATCATCGCTCGTTTCACGCCTCTGGCTCCCTATGCCGAAGGGATTGCCCTCACTGGCGTGATTGTGCTGATCGCGTATTTCACCCTGGTTTTTGGCGAACTGGTGCCCAAGCGCATGGCCTTGCTCAACGCCGAGAAAACCGCTCTGGCCCTTTCTGCCCCGCTGGCGCTCTTCTCCCGGCTGACATTTTTGCCCATGCGCCTGCTCTCCATTTCCACGGAGCGGGTTTTACGCCTGATGGGCGTGAGGAAAATGGACGCGCCGTCCACCAGCCCCGAAGAGATCGAGTTGCTGGTGCGGCAAGGTGCCGCGGAGGGTGTGTTCCAGGCGTTTGAAGAGGAATTGATCAGCGGCGTTTTTGATTACACCGCCCGTCGTTTGCACGATGTGATGACTCCGCGCACCGCCATCATCGCTTTTGATGTCAAGATGCTCGCGGCACAGGCGCTGCAGGTCGCCAAGCGTGTGGGCTACTCGCGTTATCCGGTATACCGGGAGACGATCGATCAGGTGCTGGGCTATGTTCACGTCAAAGACTTGATTTGGGCTGGCGAGGGCGCCCGGCTGGATCAACACTACCGCCAGATTCCGTTTATCCCTGCAAACCTTTCCCTGCCGGAGGCTTTTGATGTGCTGGTGAAGGCGGGTAACCATATGGCGATAGTGATTGATGAATTCGGCGGGACGCACGGGCTGCTGACTCTCGAAGACCTGTTAGAGGAGATCGTCGGCGAAATTGAGGATGAACACAGCCCGATTTCCCGTTCCTCCGTGCATCGCTCGGATGGCGAGTGGATTTTGCCCGGTCAGACGCCTATTTCTGAGGTCAGCGAACTGTTGAAGGTGGAGTTTCAGTCGCAGGGCCGCTATAAGACGATTGCTGGCTTTTTGATGACGGAGTTGGGCCACCTGCCGGTGGAGGGCGACCAGCTTCAGCAGTTCGGGTATGTGTTTACCGTGCTGAAGCGCGAGAATCTGCGTATTGTTGAGGTAGGCGTCAAGCGAATCGAAGTGGAACGGATGATGAAATCATGATCGAGTTTGAGCACACTTTGTTTATCCTGTTGTTGCTGAGCGGGGTTCTCAACGCCAAGCCCCCCCGGCAGCGATGGGGCACCCTGGTCATCCTGATTGGCGTCTTGCTGGTTTTCCTGCCGCCGGCCCGGCAACTTTCCCTGCCCTGGGATTGGATCCTGGGGTTGGTGATCCCCCTGCTTTTGTGGCAGAACATCCGCCGGATCGTCGATGCCAGCTGGCGCGGCTGGAAAAGCGTCGCCTTGTGGGGCTTTGCCGCGTTGACGTTCAGCTTTTCCCTTTGGTGGATCAGTGATCTGAACTGGCCGGGAGCCTTGCTGTTCGGCATGATTGCCAGCAGCATGATCTGGCGGGCTGGCGAACCGGAAGTCGGGGCCAGCTATATGAGCCAGGTCGGCCCGTTGACGTTGATATTTCTGTTGACCGAGGTCGAGGCGGCCATTCAGGCTTCCAATCAATACCTGGGGGGAATTTTTAGCGGCGCGTTTTTCGGTGTGATGACGGCTTTGTTTGGGCTTTTTCTGCTGCGAAAGGCCGCGCTGAAATTCCATCCCTGGCTTGGCATTGGCCAGGTTTATCTTGCTTACTTGCTCGCGACCATCGTTGGTGTCTCGGCGGTCACCGCGGCGTTGATCGCCGCCATGACGTTCGTCTGGTTGAATCAGTATTACCGCCTGGGGTTCAGCGAAAAAGCTACTCCGGCTCCCCTGAACACCTGGCCAGGGTTTGGGTTTATCCTCGCGCTGTTTCTGCTGTTGGGCTGGCAGGGTCATCAGCCTGGTTCCAGCCTGCTCGTCATCGAAGTGCTTGTCGGGACGCTGCTCGGCCTGGGTATCACCTGGCTGGGGCGCAGGTGGGGGATTTCCGCTTTCCACAAAA
>WFTY01000438.1 GCA_015485245.1 Anaerolineales bacterium
AGCACAAGGATCTGACCGACGCGCTCACCACGCTGGAAAACGCCATTCGCAAGATTGACAAGGAGACGCGCACCCGCTTCAAGGATACCTTCGACAAGGTCAATGCCGGCGTCAAGGAGCTCTTCCCGCGGTTGTTTGGTGGCGGCCACGCCTACCTCGAACTGACCGGCGACGATCTGCTCGACACCGGGGTAACCATCATGGCGCGCCCCCCCGGCAAGCGTAACAGCAGCATCCACCTGCTATCGGGTGGTGAGAAGGCGTTGACGGCGGTGGCGCTGGTCTTCTCCATATTCCAGCTCAACCCGGCGCCGTTTTGCATGCTCGACGAGGTCGACGCGCCGCTCGACGAGGCCAACGTGGGCCGTTTTTGCGAGATGGTGAAGGCGATGTCCGAAAATGTTCAGTTCATTTTTATCACTCATAACAAGGCGACCATGGAGTTGGGTGAGCATCTCATCGGTGTCACCATGCATGAACCGGGGGTATCGCGGCTGGTCGCGGTCGATATTGAAGAAGCCATTCAGATGGTGGGTTAACGGGGGCGAACGGGTCTGATGGATTCATTGTTAATAGTGTTGACGGTTATTGCTGTGATCATGATCCTGGTGGGTGTGGCGCGCATGCGCAGCAAGCGCAACCAGGGATGGGAAGAGGTCGATCACAGCGTCCTCTTCAACAAGGAGGATCAAAAGCCCGCGGCTGAGACACCGCGGGAGCACGATCTGGCCGAGGAGACGCTGGCCGAGGAACTCGAGCAACTCAGTACCCTGGTTCGGGATGAGCACAAACCAGAGGCCGAAACCGCGGAGCGCCAGCAGGCAGGGGAACACGCTGGCAGCGCGCCGGGGAGCGCTGTTGCGCGAGCACGGCACGGAGCGCAGTCGTCTCGCCGCGAGGCAAAAAAAATACGAACGGAAGAGGCCAAAAAGCCCGTCAAATTTTCGTTTTTGGAAAAGTTGGTGGGGGATAAACATGACGATGAAGAAGAGGCGCTGGATGGCGCCTATCGTCAGGGGGCGCCGGAGTGGGTGATCGTGCTGAACGTCATGGCCCACGAGCGCGAGGTATTCGCCGGCCCGGCCTTTTTCAATGCCCTGGAAGAGAACGGCTGGCGCTTTGGTGAGATGGATATCTTCCACTACAGCGACAACGGCGTGCCGCTCTTCAGCCTCGTCAACATGGTCAAGCCGGGCACTTTCGACCCTTCCAGGGCCGAGCAGTTTCGTAGTCCGGGCGTGAGCCTGTTTATCCGCTTTCCCAACGAATATGGCAATGGTCTGCGCACCTTCAACATGATGCTCGACATGGCGCAAATCCTGGCCGCCCGTTTGGGGGGTGAGGTGCGCGATGAACGCCGCAGCGTTCTGACCCATTCGGCCATCGATCACATGCGCGAGCAGATCGCCGCCTACGACCTGAAGTGGTGCGCCACCGCTTCCCACTGAGTTGACAGATCACCATGAGTCGTTCCGTGCCTGAAGAAGTCTCTCTGCGTGTTGCCGAGCTGCGTAAAGAGATCAACCACCACAACTATCTCTACTATGTGGAGGATGCACCGGAGATACCCGATGCGGAGTACGACCGCTTGTTGCGGGAACTGCAACAACTGGAACGGCAATACCCGCAACTGATTACCCCCGATTCACCCACCCAGCGGGTTGGCGCCGAGCCGGTCAAGGCCTTCGGCCAGGTGAAACATGCTATCCCCATGCTCTCTCTCGATAACGCCTTCAGCGATGAAGAGGTGCGGGAATTCGATCGTCGCGTGCGCGAGCGCCTGGAGATCGATGAGGCGATCGAGTATGTGGCGGAACCCAAGCTCGACGGCCTGGCCATCAGCATCCGCTATGTCGAGGGTGTGCTGGTGCAGGCGGCTACGCGAGGTGATGGCGTGACCGGCGAGGATGTGACCCACAACGTCCGTACCATTCCCGCCGTGCCGTTGAGATTGATGGCCGAAGGCTACCCCGCGGTGCTGGAGGTGCGGGGCGAGGTTTACATGCCCAAGGCTGGTTTCGAAGCGCTCAATCGCAAGGCCAGGGAGCGGGGCGAAAAGGAGTTTGCCAATCCGCGCAACGCGGCGGCGGGTTCACTGCGCCAGCTCGACCCTCGCATCACCGCCGAGCGCCCCCTGGCCTTTTTCTGCTATGGCCTGGGTGAGGTAGAGGGAGGGGCGATTGCGGATGATCACTACCGGACACTTGTCAAACTCAAACAGTGGGGCATCCCCGTCTCGCCTGAAATAAAACGTTGTCCCGGAGTCGAGGCGCTGCTGCGCTACTACCGCGATATAGAACAACGGCGCAACGCCTTGCCCTACGAGATCGATGGCGTGGTCTACAAGGTCAACCGCTTCGACCAGCGTGACATCCTCGGCTTCGTTGCCCGTGCGCCGCGCTGGGCCATCG
>WFTY01000439.1 GCA_015485245.1 Anaerolineales bacterium
AGCGCTCGCCCAGGCCGCCGAGGAGACGCTGTACGCCGAACCCACCCTGGAAATCAAGGAGCTGGAATCCGCCTTTCGCGACGTGCTGCTAACCCAGCGCAGCGCGCTGACCGCCCTGCTGCGCGACGGCATCATCTCCGAAGAGACGTATGCCCAACTGGTCGGCGAGGTGGATACCGCTCTGGTGGAACCGCGCGGCAACCTGATGGAAGTGCTGCGCCTGGGTAGCGGGGAGGAGATCCACAGCCTGATGGCAGTGATCGTGCAGGCAGAAGATGTGGAAAACGTGATCGCTGCTCTCGGCCGCCTGGGCGTCCCGGTCACCCGCCTCTCCAGCATCGGCGGTTTCCTGGGACGACGCAACGTCACCTTGCTGGTGGGCGTTCCCGCCCGGCGCGAGAAGGAGATCATCAGCGCCATCGCCCGGGTCAGTCACAGTCGCGTGCAGACAGGCCAACAAGATGACACTCCGATCACCGTCGGCGGGGCGGCGATTTTCGCTTTTGACGTGGAACGTTACGAGGTGCTCTGATGAAAATGATCCTCACCATTTTGCAAGACTCGCACAGCGACGCGGTGGCTCGGGCGCTGCTGGCGAACGGTTTTCGCGTCACCCGCCTGGCATCCACCGGCGGTTTGCTGCGCGGTGGCCGCACCACGCTGATGATCGGCGTGGACAATGAACAAGTGGAGCCCGCCCTGGAAATCATCCGCGCCGAAGTACCCCCGGCTCCGGAGAACAACCCTCCCCAGGCGACGATTTATGTGCTCAACGTGCGCGATTTCGCCCGCGTGTGACTCGCAGGGAGACGACCATGAAGATGATTCTCACCATTATCAACGATGAAGACAGCCAGGCGGTGTTCGACGCGCTGCACCAGGCGGGTTTTGCCGTCACCCGGATCGACTCAACCGGCGGATTCTTTCGCCTGGGCAACAGCACATTGATGATTGGAGCAGAAGATGAACGTGTGGATGCAGCGATTGAAATCCTCAACGAGCATTGCCTGCCCAACATCGAACCCGCGGCGCGACGGGCGACGATTTTCGTGCTCAACGTGGAACACTTTGAACAAATTTAGGCGCCTATTCGTGGAATTCTTCCACCTGGTAGATTTCCACTTGCAGGGGTTCGCGCCGCCACAAATCCGGCGGTGCGCCCATTTTAAGGCAGAGCTGACTGAGGAAATCCTCCGGCCGGGAGAGCTTCTCCCACACCTGTGGCAAAAAAGTCGCCCGACGCAACCCGGAGCGCAGCACCACGCCGTCCACGCCGGGGCGCAATTGAGCGAGCAACTGCTCAGGCGTTTGATAGTCCAGCGGGCGCGGCGGCGTGAGCCGTGAGATTTCAATCTGGATTTCGGGCAGTTCCACCTCGCTCACCGGCGGGAAGCGATAATCATCCAGGGCAGCGGCGATGGCGTGCTGGCGCACATCTTCCACCAGCGGGCGATACGCCATCAGCGTACCAATACAACCGCGCAACTGGCCGCCCTTCGTCAGGGTGACAAAAGAAGCCCCCGGAGCACGCAGGGTATCGGTCAACACCTCGGGGGCAAGCGGCGGCAAAGGCTGGCCGCGCACCCCCAATTCCAGCGCTCGACGCGCCAGTTTCAGCAGTATCTCGCGCTCATGTGGGGTCAATTCATCCATTGAAGCCTCCCAATCCCACGGGCAGGTATAAATATTGTACCCAATAACCTTGCCATCCGAAGCAGATTTCGGTAGGATGAAAGTCACCAGCTTATGAAAAAAACACCTCTTCCCCGCAAAAGACGTCCTCACTCGGGCGTTGGGCGCTCGCTGGCGACCGTGATCGTCGCCGCCATGCTCACCGCCACAGTCTTCACCGCCGCCCGGCCGGTGCAGCTTTTTAGCGGCGATATCTCCACCTGGCTGGCCGAGGCGCTCATTCCGCCGGCGCCTCCACAAGAGACCGCCTGGGTAACCCCAACGCCGCGGCCGAAACCGCGCATTGGCATCGTCGTCGGACACTGGGGCGACAACAACGACCCCGGAGCGGTCTGCCCTGACGGGCTGACCGAGCTCAGCCTGAACCAGGAAGTCGCCGCCCGCGTGCAGCAAAAACTGGCCGAAACCGGCTTTGACGTTGAACTGCTCAAAGAGTTCGATGAACGCCTGAACGGTTATCGCGCTCTGTTGTTGCTCTCCATCCACGCCGACACCTGCCAGTTCATCAACAACGAGGCCACCGGGTTCAAGCTGGCCGCCTCGCAGGCCTCCCCGAACTCAAACCGCACCGCTCGCCTAGTAGCCTGCCTGCGCAACCGTTACGCCCGGGCCACTGGCCTGAGCGAACATCCTGGCGTCAGCGACGATATGACCTATTACCACACCTTCTCAGAGACCGATCCCGACACGCCAACGGTCATCATCGAAACCGGGCATATGAACCTCGACCGCCAGGTGCTCACGCAAAACCAGGCGGAAATCGCCGATGGCATCGTGGCAGGTATCCTGTGCTATATTTATAACGAGGATGTTCAAAACGCGCCATGAGACCTGAGTGGCAAGAGGCCCTGAAACACGCCCAGCGGGCGTTGCAAGCGAAGGATTTCCGCAGCGCCCGCCGATGGGCGGAACGCGCTGCTGCCCTGGCTCCCGATGAGGAGATGCCCTGGCTGGTCCTGGCGGCGCTGGCTTCGCCTCGTGCCTCGCTGGAATACCTCAAGCGCGCCCTGGAGATCAACCCCAGCAGTCCAGAGGCACGTGCCGGCATGCGCTGGGCGATCCGCCGCTGGCGGCGGTCGCAACCACGCCCGATTCGGCGGCCCGCGCGGCCGGTCGCCCCGACCAGAGTCTCCCCCGAGGCACTCACCCGGCGACGCAGCGCGGCCTTCCCCTGGGCGATGTCGCTGGTTTTCCTGGCGTTGCTGGCGTTTTTGTGGTTTAGTACGCCAGAATTCTCTCTGGCGAGCGAACGCGCGAACCTGCCCGCACTGGCCCAGGCGCAGGTGGAA
>WFTY01000440.1 GCA_015485245.1 Anaerolineales bacterium
CATCCGAAGCCTTCAGGACTTCGGATGTCTGCGAAGATGACTACGCTCAGTGCGCCACCCAGGCTTCTTCGGCCTGCAAGGCGCGGGTGGCCGCGGGGACAATCTTGCGGTAGACTGCTGCGGGGGAACGCTGCTCGCCATCCACCGTGAGCAACACGTCCACCGGGATGCCGAATAAACGGGCGTTCTCTTCCAGGTAAGGGAGAATCAGCGCCCAGTCTTTCCCTTTCAGGGCGGCAAACGCGCCGCCGTTCAACTGATCGGAAGTCAGCTTCTGATGAGGGTCGCGCACGTAGAGCGCGCCGCCGGAGGCCAGCGAGAACAGGTTGCCGCCGGGGTAAGGCGTATCCAGTTCCTCGATCTGGCCGTCATCGTTCAGGTGAATCCCGTTGAGCACCACAAAACCGCCGCCGTTGTGCGGATCTCCCGCCATGAAGGATTCGGCCAGGTAGTCCAGGCAGGTGCCGTTGATGATCACATGCGGCTTCCCCACGGCGTTGATCATCGGACGACCGGCGGCGTTGCCCAGGATGTACGTCTCACCGCCTTTCGCCGCGTAGCCGAAGGTCTGACCGACATCGCCATAGACCACCAGCTTGCCGGCCTTCATGATCTGCGCCAGTTGATCCTGAGCGTTGTTGTGCACGCGGATTTCCATGCCGTCAATCCCGGAGGCCAGGTAATCGCCCGGCGAGCCGTAAACGTCCAGACGCACGTCGCTCGTCTCGACTCCAAAACCGTTGCCGATAAAGCGATGGCCGCGCGTGTGCACAATCACAAAACGACGGTAACCCAGCGCGTACAGGCGGACGAGTTCCAGAGCCACCGAGTCCGGCCCTTCCGGCTCGAAGCCGCGCGCATCCAGCACCACAGTAGAGTCGCCCGCCGGGGCGTCGCGCAGGCGGCGTTCGCAGGAGGCGTAGACGAATCCCGGCGAGGGAGCGGCGGCGATGGAATCCACCCAGCGGAAGAGGGCATCATCCGCCATCGCCAGAATCACGCTGCGGCGCAGATTCCCTGTGGGGTAGCGCCGATCCATCAAATCGCTGAGCAGCGCCAGGGCGCGGGCACGGGCGGCGTCATCAGAAGTGGAATCCACCACGGATTTCAGCGCCCCCTCCAGATGGGCGTAATCCCAATGGGGGAGATTCGCCCGCACCCAGGGGAACAAATCCCCACCAGCGGGGATTTCCACCGGAGCAGCGGCGCGTTCCAGCGGCGCGGGCGGGCGGCTGGCATCCACCGTAACGGCGCGGCCGAACTTATCGGTGCACTGCAGGCGGCGGGTGGCCGCGTCCACGCTGAACATGAACGCGCCGCCGTCGGTGTGGCTACCGCCGCGGGCGTTCCAGTATTTATCAGCGCGCCGCCAGAAGCGGGGGTCTTCGGCGGCCAGGGAGGTCAGCGCGGCGTCAATAGCCTGCTTCTCCGAGGCGGCGAAGCCGATAGTCGGGCCATCGGGCGTGGCCTGCTGCAAGGCGAAGACCTGCGGGCGCAGCATGGAGGTGTCGGTGATGCCGGTGAGGCGGTAGACCGGCGCGCCGCCGTTTTCCCGCGCCCGGTCGGACTGGGCGATGAGGAAAAACCACGGGCCGTCGGGCGAGCTGTGCATGTGCTCGGCCTGAATCATGCGGTAGATGCGCTGCTTTTCGGGCGGCAGTTGGGCGAAATCGCGCTCGGTGGTGGGGGCCAGCGCCTCGATGACGTACTCCAGCGGGTAATCGTAAGTGCGGTAGAGCAGGTCGAACACCTGCACCGAGACCTCGGTATCGGTCAGGAAGAGCGGGTAGATATTACGCTGCTTGAGATACTCGCTGATGGAGGCGTAGTTGGCGAAATCGCCGTTGTGGACGAGGGCCTCGTTGAGGCCGATGAAGGGGTGCGCCCCGCCAGGGTGCCAGACGCGCCCTTTGGTGGGGTAACGGTGATGGCCGATCCACACATGAGCGTGGAATTCTTCCATCTGATAGTAACGCACCACGTCATCGGCGTAACCCACCATCTTGAGCACCAGCAGGTTCTTGCCGTGCGAGAGCACAAAGGCGCGCGTCTCGCCGGTGGAGGCGTAGAACTCGGTGTTCAGGCGGTAGGTGTTCTGGTAGACGATCTCATCTTCCACGGCGCGGCGCTCGGCCTCCGTCAGGTCGTGCTCGGCGATAAAAGCTTCGTACACCTCGGGTTTGACGCGCACAAAATACAGCACCACCTCCGGCGGTTGCACTTCCAGGCGCGGCAGGGCGCGCCAATCGGCGATGTGCGGCTGGACGCGCACATGGTCAACCTCAAAGGTGGGTTCGATGTGCGCCCTCTCGACCTCGGCGCGGCAGTCGGCGTCCAGGTAAGCCACGGCCAGCAGGTAGTCGTTTTGCAAAACCTCAGCGCTGACGCCCAGCTCTGCGGGGACCAGGCCGACGGCGGCCAGCCCTCCGCCCTTGCCGTTGCCGCGGTTGCGCATCTGGTCGAGGGATTGCAACAGGTGTTTACCGGCGATCTGTTCGCTGCAGGCGATGCCGATCACGCCGCAGCCGCCCTCGGCGGCATCGTCCCGCGCCGCGGGGGCGATGAACGCCGGGCGCAGGCCGCGGCGGGAAGTCAGGAGTTTATGGATCAGGGTAGGGTTCATAAGTGTATCCCTTACTTATCCGCAGATTTCGCAGATTTCGTTCACCACAAAGGTCACAAAGGGGGTTACTCTTTTTCTTCGTGTTCCTTCGTGTGCTTTGTGGTTAATTTTTTACATAACGCAGCAAATCGGTGCGGCCGCGCAGGTCGCGGATGGAGCGCAGTCCCAACTGACGCAGCAAATTTTCCAGTTGTGTCTTCAGCGCGTTGTAGAAATTGCTGATGCGCATCTCGCCCCAATCGGGTTCGACCAGCAGGGAGAGTTCGGGGTCGGTGGTAGTCAGCCCGTAGGGGCAGCCGCGGCCGCGCTCGCAGTTAGAGCAACGCGTGCAACCCAGGGCGATCAAATCCCCGGTGCCGATCACGCACCCATCCGCGCCCAGAGCGATGGCTTTGGCGATGTCGTAGGC
>WFTY01000441.1 GCA_015485245.1 Anaerolineales bacterium
GTAGAGGACGATGCCGGTGAGGGCCAGGGTAAAGCCAAGCGCGAGAAACTGTTTCCCCAATTCGATCGCGGACGAATGGCTGCTGACCGCTGTCCGCCGTCCGAAGACATACGCCCCGGCAAACAAAGCCACATAGAAGGGGAAATCCCAGGTGTTGAGGAAAGCCATCCCCCCGATCAACACCGCCGACAGGAGAAAATAGCGCGGAGCAAGGCGCAGCCGCGCCCAGGGAAGCTCTCCCTCCACCCCGCCGAAGAACAGGTTGAGCGCCAGCGCAATCATCAAAAAAGCGAAAGGCATCACCAGCACATGCGGGTGCAGGTCACCCAACAGATAGGAAAAGAAGGGGAATTCGTCAATCACATCCCCTTTGTTCACGCCTTGGAAATCAAAATCCTGCACCAGGCGCGAGGCCTGCCACCACCACCAATGAGGAAAAGCCTCCGCAGCAGGCGGCTGGCTGAAGCTGCCAATATCCAGCCAGGCCCACAACGGCGAAATCCACTCCCCCTCCGTCGTCCGACGCCAAAACACACCGTTGATGCGCAGCAGGTGCAACACTCCCCCCAGGTTGGAGACGATTAGAGTGAAGAAGGGGGCGAGCAGGGCAGCGAAGATTGGATTGCGACGGGAAACGGCCTCCGCAGTGCCGACCGCAGACGGCAGAGCGGGGCCAGCTGTCGGCTGTTCGCGGCGACGCAGCAATTCATACAACACCCCATACGCTCCCACCGCGCTCATGGCAAAGACCAGCGCAATCCCCAGGTTGAACGCCACGCCGCCGGCCGCCGCCGTCAGGCGGGCGAACATAGCCACCAGCAAGAAACCAAAATAATAATATGAGATAGCGTAGCCGGAGAGCCAGGGGTCATGCGGCGGCAGAGTGGGCGAGCGCAGGATGGCGTTGATAAAGGCCAGTTCCATCGGCTTCTCGGTACCGATGATCTCCGGGTTGGCGGCGCGCACCACAGTCATGGCCAGGAACGCCAGCAGGAAGAGCGCCTCAACCACGATGACCAGACCACGCTCGGCGCGAAACCAGGCGCGCAGGTTTTCCCAACCAACGCGACGCAGCGCCCAGGCGCTCAGAGCAACGATCAGCAGCAAGGCTACCAGTTCCCCGCCAGCATCGTTCCTCAGCACGCCCAGCGAACCAAGCATCCAAAAGATATACCCCCACAACAGCCAGCCCAGGGCGCGGCTGAAGGCATAGCCCCGGCCCGCCAGCGCGGGGAAGAAGAAATACGCCAGCGGAAAGGTCAACAGGCCGAGGGCGGTGATCAACAGGTACCAGAGGATGAAGTTCAACATAAGATGTCTCGCTTAGAAGACGGCAGACCGAGGACTGCGGACGGCGCTCTGTCGTCTGCAGCCAGTTGTCTACTGTCCACGGTCTATCACTTCGTAAATCACCGTCTCGCCTGTACGGAAGACCTCGCGCCACAACTGGCCTTCATAGGCGGCAAATTTCTCCAATCCCGGGCCGGCGTACTTGGCACGCTCCAACTGCCCCAGGATGATGTAGCGGACATCGTAGCGGCGCAGAAAATCGCGCGCCCATTCGATATCCTCCGTTTGATAAAACTCGTGCACTCCATCCACCCGCTCATACACCCAGGCGTGCGGCGTGATGGTGCGCTGCTGGCGCTGATGCCAGTTCCAGCCCACCACACCCGGCAGGCCGGTGTAGATGGTGTAGCGCGTCCCCCAGCGATACTCCACCTGATTAGCCTCGACGATGACCGGCGATCCAATCACATGATCCTGCATCCAGCGGATGGCGGCGTAATCCTCAGCCAGGTCAAGCACCGCCCCCTCGTCAGCGTAGGTGGCGTATTGCATGTAAGCCATCCCGTCCAGTGTGCGCGGCGCTTCCTCGGCCATGCGATCGCTGATCTTGGCGAAGCTAGCCATCAGAGGATATAACCCCGCCGAGGCGACCAGGAAAAGCAAAGCGATTTGCCACATCAGGCGGCCGTTGGAGCGCCAGCGCGCCAGCGGCCTCAGCAACCAGCCCAGGGCGGCCGCCGCGCTGATGGCAAAGAACGCCCAGGCCTGCAAATAAAACTTGAAGACCGTGTTCATGCGCCCGATATCCCCCACCACGTAGACGATCTCCACCACCAGGGTGAGCATCAGGGCGGTGCCTGTCAGGAAGAGGACAAAACGCCTGGCGTCGGATTGATCGGGGCGCAACAAAAGCACGCCGACCCACACCGCCAGGGGCAGCACAAACCAGATGATGTGCACGCCCGACCCCAGAGGGAGCCATTTCTCATCATAGCTCTCGCGAGGCAGCGCCACGCCCAGGGAGAAGATCACCACCCCGAGGGATAGCAACCCGCCCCAAATCCAGTGACGGTAAGGCTCCAGCTTCCGCAAAGCCGAGACCGGGGTCTTCGCCATCCAGTCTATCGTCTCATACACCATCCATGAGAGGATCACAAACAGGAACAGGCCCCAATGCGTCAGGTAATCCGATGTGGGGGTGTGCGTCCCCGGCCAAAGAGCCACTTCGGAATAGCCCTGACTGTACCAGTGGCGGTAAGGCTGATAGAGGCCATTCGAAAGGATGACCAGAGAGGCAACCGCGGCGATCCCCCAGAACAAGCGGCGCGCACGCGCACGCAGGCCTTCCCCTTCCACCCCGTAGCGCCACACCGCGTACCCCAACGCCAACATTCCCAACGGCAGGTAGGTATAGATATCTGAGAGGTTGATGGGATACATGGCGCCGATCGCCAACCCGCCGAGAAGCATCCCTGCCGCTACCTGCCAGCGGGAACGGCCGCCCGGACGCGCCCAGGCGCGCCCCAGAACCACCGCCAACACCCAGGCGATCACCAACAAAGCCACCGGCATGGCGATCATGTGCGCGTGGAGGTCAGCGTACAGGAAGGTAAAGAAGGGGAACTCGGTGATCGGGTTGCCGTGTTCCGCGCCGATGATGCGGCTGGGGTTCCAGTACCACTCATCCAGGCGATAGGGCAGCCGCGCGCCGCCAAACGCTTTAAATAACCCTGCCAGCGTCCAGAAAAACTTGCGGAAAAACCAGCTTTCAGCGAGCTGATCCGGTGTGGCCGCCAGACGTTGATAACCCTGCACCAGCATTCGCAGAATCCCCAGGTTGCCGAGCACGGCCATGCCGAGAGATGCGGCGAGGGCGCTGAGGAAACGACACTGGGAGACCGCGGACAGCAGACGACTGACCGCGGTCTGTTGTCCGCGGTTCACGCCCCGCCCCCCCAGATTCCAGACGATGGAGAACGCTCCCAACGCCACCATGGCGAACAGGGTGGGCAAAATCAGATTGTAGGCGAAAGCGGGCACAATCCCCAGCAGCTTGACCGGCATCCCCACCAGCACAAAACCGTAATAATAATAGTTGATGTAGCCGCCAGCGAACCAGGGATCGTAAGGTGGAAAGGAGGTGCTCTTTAACACGGCGTTGAAGTAGGAGAAATCCATCGGCTTCTCGCCGCCCTTCCAGGGATGCCACAAGTCGGGATTGCCCAGGCGGATCAACAAAAAGACCAGGAAAAAGAGCAGGAACAGCCCCTCGATGGTGAGGAAATAATCCCGTTTCTGCCGCCATTCGGCGCGCAGTTCGGCGCGCTGATGCCAGGCCAGCCCTGCCCCCAACACAGCGATCACCCCGAAAGCCGCGGTGATGGTCAGGCGCGTTACCGGGATGCGCGCTGAACCAGCCAGCCAGCTGAAATACGCCAGCAGCAACAACCCAACGATGCGCGCCAGCGGATAGCCGCGGTCATCCAGGCCGGGGAGGGCGAAGCGCGCCAGTGGATAGGCCAGCAAACCAAGTGCAGCGATGGTGAGATACCACACCAACACACCGACGAATTGATTGCGGTTGTGCAA
>WFTY01000442.1 GCA_015485245.1 Anaerolineales bacterium
GTCGCCGCCAGCACCACGGCCAGCAACGACTTACCAGACCCGTAAGGGCCGTACAGCAGCGTGGCCCGACGCGCCGAATCAGACCGGGTAGATTCCAGCAAACCGGCGATAGCCTGGCTGGCGTTGGGCGTGGGAACGTAGGCAGCGATGTAGGCCACATTCCCCAGGTCATACCGCAAATTGACGGCCCGCTGGAAATGCGGCGCGGGGCAGCGCAGGGTAGCCAGTGATGTATTCTGAACGACGGCTTGTGATTTTCTGGTGGTCATTGCGTGATTTCCGTCCGTAGCCGGAGTCCGGGACTGGGTACGTTGGCCTCAAGCAGCCACGGCTAACTTTTCCAGGCGCGCATCAACCTCGGTGAGCATTTCCTGAATGGCTGCCACCGTTTTCTCGTCGAAAAGCGCTTCACCGCATTGCTCGCACACCCAGGCCGGCACATCATCAATAATCAGGTGGTACCCTTTGCGATTGGCCGTGTAGCTGATTCGCTTTTGAACCAACTGTCCGTTACAGTAAACACACTCCATCACTTATTTCTCCTTTCGCGTGCGCCAATCCGACTCCCATTGCTCCGGGCTGGGCGGATAAGCGGTAATCACTGCCAGGTAATCTGATTTGGGAGCACATACAACATGGAAAAGATGACCGCGCGTATTTCCTGGGGAGTAATCATTCGCTCCGGCGCGTTCATCTGGCTCAGTGCGTGCGGCAGGAACAGAATACGCTTGTTGGCTGCCGCTCTGACACGGCTCAGAATATCGTTGAATTTTTCCGACATCGTTTTGTTCATCCAATACTCAAGTTGAAGGCTGTACTACCCGCTGGCAGTAGTCTGTGAGCACCTCTGCCGGTGCAGAAGATAGCAACTGAAGTTGATCCAATCCGCCGGTGCGCACCAGGCGGACGGCGTATTTGGGATGCTCATGCTCCAGGCATTGGAACAGTTCAATAGTCAACGGGCCATGACCGTAGAATTGCAGGATGCGCCGTTCGCGGGCAAAGACCGGGCGGATATCTGTAGCCAGATATCCCACCTTGCCATGGCATTGCGGACAAGTTTGAAGATACTTAAACTTTATCGGATGCTGGCAATGATCACACCAATAAATTTTCTCTCCATCATCACGATAGGGATCCTCAACAAGGGACGACACGACATCTACACGAGGGAAAACACACGCCGCAACCGTCACTTGCGGCTACGGCGTTTTGGTGTTATCCTCTCTGAACCACACGCCGCCCCGCGTGTGCGATTGCCGGAAGTGTACCCGCACTCTCCGGCTTTTGTGTATGGGGGAAAGTATATCACAACGCTTCGGTCATCCCCTTGTACGCCATGATTTTGAGGCGATAATCGCCTCCCCAGGGGGTGTTTTCGATGCATCGGGCGCAAAGGATGACGCACAAGAGCATTTGCACGACACCCTCCAGCTTCTTCTGTCTCCTCTGGCTCAACGCGCCCACCGCCTCGTCGGACACCAAAGACCCATTCGGTGAAAACCATGCCGTCCCCGACGTCGCCGGGCAGTACGGTTTCGACCGCGATACGGATACGATCGGGTGATCGTATCCGTATCGCGGTCGCACCATTCACCGAGGCTTGCGCCACCTGGTTGACAGCAAAAGACGATGTACAATATTCAGGCCTCAGACTGGCAGCGCAATTGCGGTGATCAGACGGCTGGCGCGCCGGCGCTGGTCAACATCCAGCGTGGCGAGGGATAGATTCAGGCGGTAGGCGACGGCAATATAGAAAGCGTCGGCGCCGCGCACCCCCAGGTCTGCGGCCACCTGAGCAGCCGTTTGCACCAACGCCGCATCCATATCCACCAGGCGCAGGTCGGACAGATTTTTCAAAGCGGTCACCGCCTGACGTGCCAGTTGCGGGTTGCCCGTGGGACGCGAGATGGCCGCCGCAACTTCCACCAGAAGTAGCGCGGGAGCAAGGAAGCGATAACCGGTAGCGCGCTGTTCTTCCAGCCAGGCACGGCTGAGCGCATGGAAGACATCCCCCTCCACCAGGCGCGCCACCCACACACTGGCGTCAACCACCACGTAATCGCTCACGCCCGCGCCTCGGCCACGGCGTCCACACTGGTTATCCCCTCCGGCCAGTGGGCGCTGATTTCCGCAGCCAGCGTATCCAGCGACGCCCAGGCATCATCGGGCCTATCTTGAAGGGAGCGTTTCACCGGCACGATCAGGGCAACAACCTCACCTCGATAAGTGACCCGCACTTCTTTCCCCTCCTGGCGCACCTGACGGATCAGGTCGCTGGCACGTTGTTTGAGTTCGCGTACGCCGACAGTAATCATGGCTGCACCTCTCTTGTGTACACCTATGTGTACACAAGAGAGTATACCACAAGGTCATCGGAGCCCATCTGCCGCCCAAAGCCTGTAGAACCATCAAGGAGATCTTCCCCCATGCTCAACCCCACTCCCGACCAACTGGCGGAAATCCGCCGCCTTCTCCCGCCCAAAACCGACAACATTTCCTCGCTCACCGAGGCGTATCTCCCGTTGCTCCATTTTCTCGAAGATGAATTGGGGCTGGACATACGCGCCGAACACGATCAGCACGTCTACACCGCCGGATGGAGCATTCTGTGGAGTGCGCGCAGTCGCTTGCTCGCCGAGATCGAGGCCGCCTACGAAAACGCCGTCGCCCTTCGTCTGGAAGGCGAGGGCGGTGGCCACGGCGCGCTGATCCACCTGCTAGGGCTTCTCGGATATCGAGTCAACTCTTCCAGCGAAGCAGAGCGGGTTGCGAAAGCCGTAATCCAGGGGAAGATATAACCATCATCGGTCTGGGCATCCTGCTCCGACGACGAGCAGCGCGTCCCAGCCCTATCAACGACACGCCTTACTCCGCCCTATCCTCCACGCTTCGTTGCCGCCACAAGTCCAGCATGGCGGCCTGCGGGCGAGGATACCGCCACCAGGTACGAAATTCAGCCGTTCGCCTACACATTTGCAACTGAACAACAGACGATCCGCCGCTACCCAAGAATCGATTGAACACGCGCTGACCCCGTTACACTACTGCTGTTCGCTCTCAGCCCAAAGTTTCAGCCAGACACCCTCGTTTTTAGATTGATTCCACAAGCCAATACCCAGAGACAGAATCGTAACAGCCATAGAAATCAAACCGATCATTTTGTAAATCGAAAACAGGGTTGAAGCCACGGCAGGAATTTGATGAGACAACAAATCAAAAGTGGGCCTGATGATGCCGGTCAGCACAGGGCCAAGAAACCAGATGAGAACGACAACACGGCGCATATCTTTCTGACCTCGCGTCCGATGGATATACGCCAGAGCATATTGCAAAGAGGTAAAACGTTGTGCGTTGGCTTCAAATATATTCCACTCGCTGGCTTCTTCCTGAAAAAAGAGGCTTGTTCTCACTACACGCTTTAGCAGAGGCTCATAATAATTCCTCATGGAACTACTGCGTTCCTGCTCAAGAATCTTCCACAGCGGTTGTCTCTCTGTGTTATTCCAGATGACGCGATACAGGCCCTTCACCTCAGACATATCCGCCACACGCTCTAACCAACCTCGGCTGCGGCAGCGTACTTCATCAGGCAGTCTTTCGAACAGACTTTTTGCATATAAAAACACCTGCTCGTGCATTGTCCATGTAGACCCACCATTCGCTTCCAAAAGCCCAGAATCGCCTGCGATCTCTTCACCCCATGTCAACGCCCGCCCACTCTGGACCTGCCACAAAGATGACAGAGCATTCAATTCGTAAGCGCGAAAATGCGGCATAGCTCCCATCATGGCCAGGGCTTTTTGCAACACAGGCGTCAGGGTTTCATATGCCAGATAGATGGGAGTATACAAATTCTTCTCAATGCGCACATCTCTTTCAACAGGCGGCCCGGCTGTGAGCTGTTTGATCGTGCTATCCCACCCAAAATGGTCCGCAGCGCGCAACGACAAACGCACCGCCATGGCATTCCACCGCACCAGTTCAGCCACGGTTTGCAGGGCTGCCAGGTCTTCATCTGCCAACTTGCCAAACCTACGAGCCGCTAACTGCCAGGCTTCCTCCCAGGTCAACCCGCCAAACTCCACAACCGCATCTTTCCGGAAGCGGAGAACCATTTGCAGGAATTGCTCCAAAAAATTACCGGTTTTGCTTGAAAACCGGCAATTGTGCTCCTTTGTTTTCGGAGGAGAAGCCGGTACGATCATAACATCGCATGCGACCGCCCAATTCTACCAAACCGAGGCGCCTCACGCACCCTGTGAGGAGTACATGACCATGAACAACCACACCCCCACAACTAACCCCCGCGTGGACGCGTTTGCCCGCGAACTCGCGCTGGCGCTGCGGCGCATCACCGGGCGCACCGTTGAGGCGAGCGAGGAGCAAAATCTACCCACCCCACTACCTGGCTCAGACAAACGATCACGTGAGGAAAACAATGGACCCGATCAAGTTTCATCCCCCACAATCGCCTGACGAACTGCAACGGGCGATCAACTCAGCAGGCCGTGCTCAGACCCAATCGGCATCAAAGAAAGTCTGGGCCGCGTACGCCCGCCTCTCCCGCGAGGAGCAACACCGCTACCAGTACTCCAAAGAAACGCAGCGCGACGACGCCGAAGACTACGCCCGGCAGCATAGCTCTGGACGGGTAGTCGTTTACCAGGACTGGGACTACTCCGGGAAGAACTCCAAACGTCCGGAGTTCCAACGCCTGATTCGCGATATCAAAGCCGGGCGGGTGGATGTCGTCGTCGTCCACCGCCTGGACCGACTGTACCGCAACCTGGAGTCGCTGTTGCGCTTCATTCGGTTGCTGAAAAAGTACCACGTCCGCCTGGTGAGCGTTACCGAGCAGATCAACACCGATACCTGGTGGGGTCGGCTGGTGCTCTACATCCTGGGCGCGCTGGCCGAGATGTGGCTCTGGCAGACCAGTGAGCGCA
>WFTY01000443.1 GCA_015485245.1 Anaerolineales bacterium
ACGAGGTGGCGGCGAACGACGGCGTGCCGATGGGGTACATCAGCCTGGAATTGCAAACCCATCTCCAAGCCACGCGCGTCACCGACCTGGCTGTAGCGCGTCGCTTCCGCCGCCAGAAGATCGGCAGCGCGCTGGTGGTGGCCGCACAGGAGTGGGCGTTGCAGCACAACAGCCGGCGGCTGGTGCTGGAAATGCAGCCAAAAAACTTTCCGGCGATTCAGATGGCGAAGAAACTCGGGTTTACCCTCTGCGGATATCATGACCACTATTTTGCCAACCAGGACATCGCCTTATTTTTTTCGAAATGGCTAAGGTAACAGCACTTATGCAACCTGGCGAATATTCCTCGCTGCCCAAATCTTCTAAGCCGCAAATGTGTAAGCCCTGCTAAGAAAATTATCAAGTTAATCGTACTTGGGGAAACATGCCTTCGTTGATCGGTAGCCTGCAAACCCTCAATCAATTACTCACGGCGGGGATCGCCATCACCGCCTTCTCTTTGCTGCTCTACACGCTATCTTTCAACCTGCAAGACCGGGTTTCGCGCTCGGCGGCGCTGATCTTCTTCAGCGTGGTGATCGTGTTCACCGGCGAGGCGATCAACAGCGTTATTCAGTCTCCCAACTGGATCGACATCTTATTGCGCCTGCAATGGGTGGGGATCATCTTTCTGCCCCCTTCCTACCTGCACTTTTCCGATGCGCTGCTGGCGACAACCGGGCGCCCCTCACGCGGCCGTCGTCGCCTGCTGGTGCGGCTGACCTACCTGATCGCATTCATCTTTGCACTCAGCCTGCCTTTTCCAGACCTATTAGGAACCGCTTACCTGGGCGAACCAGCGCCTTACCTCCAGCCCACGTGGCTGACCTGGCTTTTCCTGGCGTTTTACGTGGTCAGCATGACCTGGGCCTGGGTGAATTTCTGGCGCGCTTACCGACGGGCGATCACCAGCACCAGCCGCCGCCGGATGAGCTACCTGATCGCCGGCTCCGCTGCGCCGGCGTTGAGCACCTTCCCCTACCAAACCTTCAGCGGAGAGGTCGCCGCCACGCACCCGCTGCTCTTCTGGTTCAGCGCCGATGTGCTCAACATCCTGACATTTGTGTTAATCATCACCATGGCATACGCCGTGGCGTTTTACGGCGTCTCCTGGCCCGACCGCGTGGTCAAGCGCCGGCTGTTCAAATGGGTGATGCGCGGCCCGGTAACCGCCTCCACCGTGTTGGCCGTGACCACGCTGGTACGCCGCGCGGGAGAAATCTACGGCAACGAGTACTCCACCGCCGTGCCCATCGCCATGACCGGCACGCTGCTGCTGATGCAATACGCCATCACCTTGCTGGCCCCGCTGTGGGAGCGCGCGCTCTTCTACGGTGGGGATAGCGGCGACCTCACGCTGGTGCAAACCCTGGAAGAACGCATGTTGACCAGCGGAGACCTGCACCAGTTCCTGGAAACGCTGCTCACCGCGGTGTGCGACCACCTGCAAATCAACAACGCCTTTGTGGTCGCCATGGCGCCGCGCGGGATGGAGATGATCGTCACCATCGGGCAAGTGGAACAATTGCCGGATGAAAGCATCTCCGGCGAGCTGCTTCAGGCCAATGCCCAAAACGGAGGGCTTTCCAACGCCCCGGTGCGCGTTTTCACCTGGGGAAAATACTGGCTGCTGCCCCTCTTCGCGGCGTCCACGGCGAAGGATGCGACCACGCCAACCCTGCTGGGCTTGCTGGGCGCGGAGCGGAACGATGCGGAACACCTGGATGACGAACAACGCGCTGCCCTGCAAACCCTGGCCGACCGCGCCGCCCTGGCCCTGGAGGATCGCCTGAAACAGCAAAAAGTGTTCGCCTCACTGGAATCGCTCACGCCACAAGTGGACTGGATCCAACGCCTGCGAGCGACCTCTCGCTTCGAAGGCAAAGAAGCCTTGCTCTCCCCACCGGAAGAATTGGAGAAAGGCGATTTGTCCAAATGGGTGAAAGAGGCGCTCAGCCATTACTGGGGAGGGCCAAAACTCTCGCGTAGCCCGCTGATGGGCCTGCAAGTGGTGCAACAGGCCCTGGACGAGCATGACGGCATCTCGGTCAACGCCCTACGGGCAATCCTGCGCCGGGCGATTGAACAGGTGCGTCCCGAGGGTCAACGGCGCTTTACCACGGAATGGCTCTTGTATAATATCCTTGAGATGAAGTTCATGGAGGGACGCAAAGTGCGCGATATCGCCGCCCGCCTGGCCATGTCGGAGGCGGATCTGTACCGCAAACAGCGCGTGGCCATCGAAGCCGTTGCCCAGGCCATCCTGGAAATGGAGCAGAACGCCCGCGGCGAAGGAACAACCCAAGAATAGCGCGTCACTCCCGGAGGCTCAATGAACCACTCAGACAGCGACTCAGCATACTCTCCCAATGCCCCGCCAGATGAACACTGGTGGGCCTCGGTGCTTGCCGAAGAAGATGCCCCTCCCGGCGTGGACCCACCACCGCCAGACGAAACCGATTGGAACCGGGCGGAAAAGCTCTACGCCGAAGACCAGGTGATCGAATTGCGGGTCACCGGGTATAACCGCGGCGGGGTGCTGGTGGAAGGCGAACGCATCCTGGGATTCGTGCCGCTTTCTCACCTGACAGCAATCGACTCAACCGCGCCCCGCGAGGTGTGCGCTGAACGCCTACAGGCTTATCTGGGACGGCGCTTAAAGCTCAAGGTGATTGAATGTCACGCATCGGGGGAGCGAGTGGTACTTTCCGAGCGCGCTGCCCAGGCCGGGCCGGGCAAGCGCCTGGAACTCCTGCGCACGTTGCGCGCGGGGGCGCACCTGCGCGGGCGGGTGACCACCATCACAAACTTCGGCGTCTTCATCGACCTGGGTGGAGTGGAAGGGTTAGCCCACATCTCGGAACTCTCCTGGGGGCGCGTAGCGCACCCCAGCGAGGTGGTTTCCTGCGGCGAGGAAGTTGAGGTGTGCGTGTTGCACGTCAACCGACGACGCAACCGCATCGCCTTGAGCCTGAAACGGCTCCAGCCCAACCCGTGGGAAAGCGTACTCCAACGCTATCAACCCGGTCAGATCACCGCGGCCAGGATCACCTGCCTGGCGCCTTATGGAGCGTTTGCCCGTCTGGAAGAGGGGCTGGATGGCCTGATCCACATCTCGCAGATGCCCGGCCAACCCAGCCACCCCGAAGAACTGGTTGTGCCAGGGCAAACTGTAGCCGTGGAAATTTTACACATCGATCCCCAGCGGCAGCAACTGGGCTTGCGCCTGCACAAACCGCCTGAAAAAGAGACGCGATGAAATCTATCTGGATGGCAGCAGTAAGCATCCTGGTGGGGTTGCTGGCAGCCGGTTTGCTCGAACTGACCAGCCGCCCGCCGCGCGGGGCCGCCATCCAGCTCTTACCACCGCCAACGCCCCCACCCATTCGCGTGCATGTCAGCGGCGCGGTGGCGCACCCTGGCGTAGTTGCCCTGCCGCCCGGCAGCCGAGTGGAAGACGCCATCCAGGCCGCCGGCGGCCTGAGCGACCAGGCTCGCGCCGATGACCTGAACCTGGCCGCCCTGCTGCAGGACGGCGAGAAAATCTACGTCGCCTCCCGCCCAGGGACAGCACCGGCTCAAGGCAACCAAGCCTCCCCGCTAAATATTTCCAACCGCCAAGCGACGGACGCAGCCACCCTCCTGATCAACATCAATACCGCCACTTCGGAAGAGCTGGAGCAGCTTCCCGGCATCGGGCCGGCGACGGCGGCCAAGATCATCGCCTACCGGGAAGAAAACGGAGTGTTCCAGGCGATTGAAGAGATACAAAATGTTTCCGGCATTGGCCCGGTGACTTTCGAGAAAATCAAACCCTATATCACTGTGGAGGGCCCATGACCAGGATTCAAAATACTTTCCGTTGGTTTAACCGCACCGTGCCGTTGCTGCTGGCAGGGATCGCGCTGGTCGTGGTGGTTTTAACGCCGTTCTGGGCTTTCCGCTGGCAACAGCAACCCTTCCTGGGGCTATTTCTGGAACCCCACTTGGTCGTCAGTCAGGTCAAACGCGCCGACTGGCCAGCGCGCGCGGCCGGCGTGCCCGATTACGCCCAGTTAGTCGCCGTCGACGATC
>WFTY01000444.1 GCA_015485245.1 Anaerolineales bacterium
AGTTACAACCCGCGCGTGCGTCAGCGTCTGTGGCGCATGGCTGCTGTGCTGGCTGCTGAAGACGATGTGATGGCGGAGATCGCGGCTGACGCCTGGGAAGCCAGTCTGATGGATGGCGGCAGGGGCTACCGTGTTTTTGACCTCCGGGCGATGCAGGCGCAACCGCTGGCCGTTCAGCGGCGGTTGATTCGGCGGGCGGTGAGAGAACTGCGGCCGACAGCCCGCGACCTGGACTTCCTCGCGGTTGAGCGCGCCCTGGCCGTTTTGCGCGGCGAACAATCTGCCGCTGAACTCGCGCTGGGTGTGCGCGCTCTGTGTGAAGGGACGGGGTTCTGTCTGACGACCTGGGAGACCGACTTGCCGGAGGCGCAGTGGCCGTTGCTGCCCACAGAGGAGACCATGCTGCGGTTGTCCATCCCCGGTGCTTTGCAGTTAAGAGATGGCTGGCAACTGTCCGCCGCGCTGCTTGAAGATGGCGCATCTGCCTGGGAACAGGCGCGCGGCAACGCTGATCCCTACCGGGCGTGGGTCGACCTTGGGGAAGATGTCCCGTCTGAATTGGTGGTGCGCAGCAGGCGCCCTGGGGAGCGGTTCGTCCCTCTGGGGATGGATTCTGGCGCGATCAAAGTGTCCGATTTTATGATTAACGTCAAATTGCCCCGGCGGGCGCGTCGCCGCTGGCCGCTGGTCTGTTATGGGGATCAAGTCGTCTGGCTACCGGGCTATCGGCTGTCGCACCCCTTTCGTTTGCGGCGCGACAGCCGTCGCGCTGTTGCGTTGATATTGGAGCGTACAGGATGAAACGGTTATTTTTTCTGCCCGGCTTATTGGGGCTATGGTTGGTCTTGAGTGGCTGCGGGACCTCGCAGCCAAGCGAGGTGATTTTGGCGACCACAACCAGCACATATGATTCCGGTTTGTTGGATGTGCTCGTCCCGGCGTTCGAGGCGCAGAGCGACTATGTGGTGAAGACGGTCGCTGTGGGGACGGGCAAGGCGCTGGCCATGGGGCGGGAGGGCAACGCCGACCTGTTGCTGGTGCATGCGCCCGCCGCCGAGGAGGCGTTTATGGCTGGAGGATACGGCAGTCGCCGCGATCTGGTGATGCACAACGATTTTGTGCTCCTTGGCCCTCCGGATGATCCGGTTGGGGCAGGGCAGGCCGATTCCCCAGGCGCGGCCCTGGCGCGCATCGCCGCCGACAGATACGGCTTCCTCAGCCGCGGCGATGATTCGGGCACACACAAGAAAGAACGCTCTCTGTGGGAGCAAGCGGGGATCGAACCCGACGGCGAATGGTATCTTGAATCCGGGCAAGGGATGGGGGCTACCCTGCGTATCGCCTCGGAGAAGCAGGCCTATACCTTGAGCGACCGGGCGACCTACCTGGCCCTGCGAGATGAATTAGATTTGGCGATCGTCTTCTCCGGCGCGCCTGAGCTGCTGAATATTTATCACGTCATCCTGGTGAACCCGGCGCGCTGGCCGCGGGTCAATCAGGCCGGGGCGCAGGCGTTGGCCGATTTTTTGATTTCACCAGAGGGGCAGGCGTTAATCGCGACGTTTGGGGTGGAGCGTTTTGGCGAACCGCTGTTCGTCCCCGATGCAGGCAAAGCTGAGGAGGATTTGCGCTGAGCATGGCCTGGATCTGGCAGGGAATCCGGCAGGCGCTGGCTTTGCTGTTGAGCGCCGATCCAGAAGTGATGGCGATCGTGTGGCGCTCGCTGCGCATCTCCGGCGCGGCGACGTTGCTCAGCCTGGCGCTGGGATTGCCGCTGGGCACAGCCCTGGCGCTGGCGCGCTTTCGCGGGCGCCGTTTGTGGCTCAGCCTTTCTAACACGGGGATGGCACTGCCGCCGGTGGTGGTCGGCCTGGTGGTTTCGTTGTTTCTCTGGCGTAGCGGCCCGCTGGGGGCGCTGGGCTGGATGTATACGCCGCGAGCGATGATCCTGGCGCAGGTGTTGATTGCCTCGCCCGTCGTCGTCAGTCTGACCGCCGCAGCGTTGCAGCAGCTTGAACCCCGCCTGGCGATCCAGCTTCTGGGGTTGGGGGCCTCGCGCCGGCAATTGATCTGGACGCTGTGGCGTGAAGCCCGTCTGCC
>WFTY01000445.1 GCA_015485245.1 Anaerolineales bacterium
CGACGAGGAGCTGGATAAACTCGCCCGCCGGGGGTTCAACGGCCTATGGCTGATCGGCTTGTGGGAACGCAGCCCGGCCTCGCAGCGCATCAAACAACTGTGCGGCAACCCCGACGCTGGCGCCTCGGCCTATTCGCTCTACGATTACGTCATCGCCGCCGAACTGGGAGGCGAACCCGCGCTGCGCAACCTGCGTCAGCGCGCCGCGCAGCGCGGCATCCGCCTGGCAGCCGACATGGTCCCCAATCACATGGGAATATATTCCCGCTGGGTGATCGAACACCCCGATTGGTTCATCTCCCTGGAGGAGCCGCCCTACCCGCAATACACCTTCAACGGCGAAAACCTCTCCCACGATCCGCGCGTCGGCATCTACCTGGAAGACCACTATTACGACCAGAGCGACGCCGCCGTAGTCTTCAAACGCACAATCAATGCAACTGGTGCAACCATCTACATTTACCACGGCAACGACGGCACCGCCATGCCGTGGAACGACACCGCCCAATTGAATTTCCTCCGGCCCGAGGTGCGCGAGGCCGTCATCCAGACCATCCTGCACGTAGCGCGTCAGTTCCCCATCATCCGCTTCGACGCGGCCATGACGCTGACCAAAAAGCACTACCAGCGCCTGTGGTTCCCGCAACCGGGGAGTGGCGGCGCCATCCCCTCGCGCGCTCGTTTCAGCATGACCCGCGAGCAATTCGACCAGGCCATGCCAGAAGAGTTCTGGCGCCAGGTGGTCGATCGCATCGCCCAGGAAGTCCCCGATACGCTGTTGCTGGCGGAAGCCTTCTGGATGATGGAGGGCTACTTTGTGCGCACGTTGGGCATGCACCGCGTCTACAACAGCGCCTTCATGCACATGCTGCGCGACGAAAAGAACGCCCAATTCCGCAAATTGCTCAAAGAAACACTCGAATTCGACCCCCAGATCCTCAAGCGCTACGTCAACTTCATGAACAACCCGGACGAAGATACCGCCATCGAGCAGTTCGGTGATGGGGGCAAATACTTCGGCGTGTGCGCCCTGATGGCCACCCTGCCCGGCCTGCCGATGTTCGGCCACGGCCAGGTTGAAGGCTACCGCGAAAAATACGGCATGGAATACCGCCGCCCGCTATGGGAAGAATACCCCGACCCGCGGCTGGTCGCCCGGCACGAGAAAGAAATTTTCCCTTTGCTGCGCCGCCGCCGCCAATTCGCCGGCGTGGAGAACTTTCGCCTGTACGATTTCTTCACCGCCAGCGGCAGGGTGGACGAAAACGTGATCGCCTACTCCAACATCGTGGAGGGACAGCGTTCGCTGGTGGCCTATCACAACCGCTGGGCCGAGGTGCGCGGCTGGATATTCCGCTCGGCGGCCTACCGTCCCGCCGCCGACTCCCCCGTGCAGCAAACCACCCTGGCGGCGGCCCTCGAGTTGAGCGACCGCACCGACCACTACACGCTGTTCCGCGATCACATCAGCGGGCTGGAATACATCCGCAACAACGCCGAGCTGCACCAGCACGGCCTGTATCTGGAGCTTGGCGCGTACACCCTCCATGTCTTCCTCGATTTCCGCCAGGTGCAGGACGCCCCCAACGGCCCCTACGCTCAACTGTGCGCCGAACTGGAGGGACGCGGCCTCCCCAGCCTGACCGAGGCCTTGCAGGAGCGTCAGCTTGAACCAGTGCTGACGCCCTGGCGCGAGCTGGTAAACGCCGAACTGTTCGATCACCTGCTCACCTGCCCCGCCGCGGAACGCCGCCTCTACCGCCAGGAAATTCGCCAAAAGCTGACCCGCCTGCTGGAAGCCGCCGCGGCGCTCGTGCAGCAAGAGGCCGACACCGCTCCCGCGGTGAAGACCACCCTGCGCGGTTTGGACGTTTTTTGGGATTTGCTCTCCCTAGGGGATTCCCTGGTGGATTGGTTTCCCCTCCCTGAAAAAACCTCCCTCTTCTGGGAAACTCTGCTCGGCTGGCTGTTCGCCGTTCCGCTGGAGAGCGCGAGCGCCATCCCGGCGCGCCGCCTGCTGGACGAATGGCTGCTCGGCAAAACCTTCGCCGAGGCGCTCGCCCCCGCCGCGCCCCCAGCGCAGATTGAGCAGGCGCGCCTGGCGTTGAGCGCGCTGCTCGCCGCGCCGGAATGGTGGCAACAGCCTCAGGCCGCCCTGACGTCCTGGTTCAGCGACCCGGCAGTGCAGCAATTCCTTGGCGTGAACACCTATCGCGGCGTGCGCTACTTCCACAAGGAATCGTTCCAGCGGCTGCTGCACTGGGCGCTGGCCGCAGCCGCGATCGGCATCTTCGCCGCGCCGCGCCGCCACAGGGCCACCAAGCGCCGGCAGTTCGCCGCGGCGCAGCAGCAAATTACCACCTGGGAAGCCGCCGCGGAAGCCGCTCACTTTCGGGTGGCCGATTTACTCGCCGGCGTCGCGTAGCAGAAC
>WFTY01000446.1 GCA_015485245.1 Anaerolineales bacterium
ATGCACCAGCCATTCCGATTCCGCCAGGAAGCGTTCCCGGAGCGCACGGTTGGCAGAAACGCCTCCGGCGACCAGGATATCCTGCGCCCCAAGCTCGCGCGCCGCGGCCAGGGTCTTCCCCACCAACACATCAACCACCGCGGCTTGAAAGCTGGCGGCGAAATCGGCCACCGGGATCGGCGCGCTGGCTGCCTGCAGCGCGCGCACTTCGCGCAACACAGCCGTCTTCAGGCCGCTGAAAGAGAAATTCCAGGTATCCGGCAACCAGGCGCGCGGGAATTTTACCGCCTGAGGATCGCCTCCCTCGGCGGCGCGCTGGATGGCCGGGCCGCCGGGGTAAGGCAGCCCCAACAAGCGAGCGACCTTGTCGAAAGCCTCCCCTGCGGCGTCGTCCAGCGTACCGCCCAACCGACGGTAACGGAGATGATCTTCCATCAGCACCAGTTCGGTATGCCCCCCGGAGACGATCAACGCCAGCAGCGGGAAATGGGGTTCGGGTTTGGGCTTCTCATCCGCAGGGTATACCCAGGCTGAATACAGATGCCCTTCGAGGTGATTGACGCCAATCAGCGGCTTGCCGCTGCCCAGCGCCAGCCCCTTGGCGGCGTTGATGCCCACCACCAGCGAGCCGGGCAGGCCAGGGCCTCGCGTCACCGCGATGGCGTCCACTTCATCCAGATTCATGTGGGCATCCCGGAGCGCCTGCTGCACGATCGGGTAAATGCTGCGGATGTGCTGACGCGAGGCCACTTCGGGGAACACGCCGCCGAACTGCGCGTGCAAATCTACCTGGGAGGCCACCGCGTTGGAGAGCATCACCCGCCCGCCTTCCACCACCGCGGCGGCGGTCTCGTCGCAGGACGACTCGATCCCCAACACCCGACAGGCCAGCATCGCTTTCACACTCACACCTCCCGCACAGGCAGCACCAGATCCAACGGGTACTCCACTAAAATTTCCATCTCCCCATCCGGGCGTACCCAGACGGTATCTTCCAGGCGGCAACCCATGCCACGCTCCGGGTAATACAGCCCCGGCTCAATGGTAACCACCACACCAGGCGCCAGCACATCCTTCTCAGTAGCCGTGCCGCCCGCCCAGGGCCGCTCATGGACGTGCAGCCCCAGCCCGTGCCCCAGGCTGTGGACGTAGCCCTCCTCGATGGCGGGATTGTCTTTAACGGTGGCGTGACCGCGGGCAGCGAAGAGCTCGCAGGTGCGGTTCTGATAACGTTTGAAGGGCGCGCCGGCCTCCAGTTCCCCCATCACCTGCCGGTACACGGCATACACATCTTCATACAAAGCCAGGACCTCGTCCGGGGCGTAGCCCAGGCACCAGGTGCGGGTGAAGTCGTAATAATAACCGCCGCCCGCCTGGCAGGGGAAGATATCAAAGACAATGGTCTGCCCCAGGCGCAGAGGATCTGCCGGGTTGCCGCTGCTGTGGGGTACGCCGGCGTCGCGCCCGAGGGCAAAGATCGTGCCTTCGGGGTTCTCCGCGCCGCGCTCCGCCAGCCACAGGTTGATGTTGCGCTTGACTTCACCAATGGTCAGCGGCTGGCCGTCGGGCTTGACCAGCACCCCGTCTTTGGCCTTGTGCGCGGTGAGAAAATCGGCCACCTGCCCCACCACTTCGGTGGTGACGCGCCCCATATGGCGGATTTGCTCGATCTCGTGCTCATCCTTGGTCATCATGGCTTCCAGCAACATGGAAGTCCCCCCCGGTTCACCCACCAGCTCGAGATCGGGCATCAGGGATTGCAATGTTTTGAAAACAGCATACCCCGATCCGAGGTCGACTTTGCCGTAAAGCGCCAGGCGCCCGCGGGTGATCCCCTGCTCGATGAGCATCTTCTGGTAGCGCAGCGCCAGCGCCCGGATCGGGTCGCCATCTGCCTGTTTGAGCAACTCGGAGTAGCGATACTCCGCCAGGTTACGCGTGGCCAGGCCGGTGGCAGCAGCTTCGTCGCGCTCCATCGGATTGTAATACAACACAGCATCCTGACCGCGAGCTTTGATCAGATCGGCACGCGTCAGGTGGCCGCCGCCCGTCAGGTAATACATGGCCGGGTTGTGTTGCGCCGGGCCGGTCACCAGCAGGGCGTCGAGATTGTATTCCCGCATCAGGTGGTCGAGGTCGGTTTTCATAAGCAAGGATCTTTCTGTATCGCGGACCGCCGTCCGTCGTCCGCGGTCTGTTGTCTACATCAGCGCGTGTTCCAAAGCCCGGAGCAGCGCGTCCTCCTGTTCCGACAGCACGGTGCGCGGGTCAAAGACGGCTTTGCCATCCTGAGCGCGTCCAATCACAGGGGGATCGCTCTCTCTCAGGCGCCGGAGGAAGCGGTTGACGTGGGGGACATCCAGCGCCAGCAGGCGAGTGGGCAACGATTCGCCCGGCAGCGAGCCGCCCCCCACGGTGGACTCCCCGATCAGGACTTCACCGCGTCCCAGGCGTGCTACCCAGGCGCGAGCGCGTTCACCGATGGCATCCACCCCGGCGCTGATCATACGCCAGACGGGAATTTTCTCCAGAGCTTCATCCTTGAGATAATGTAACAACGTGGCCGAGAGCGCCGCGAGGGCAAGTTTATCCGCGCGCACGGCGCGCGCCAGAGGGTGCTTCTTCAGCTTCTCCAACAAGTCAGCGCGCCCGACGATGATGCCGGCCTGCGGGCCACCAAGCAGTTTGTCGCCCGAAAAGCACACCAGATCGGCCCCGGCCTCCAGGGATTCCTGCACCATCGGTTCGTGCGCCAACCCGTAGGCAGCCGTATCAAGCAGCGTGCCGGAACCAAGATCGTCAAGCACAGGCACTTTCGCGGCGTGGGCAAGACGCACAATCTCCGCCAGCGTCGGCTCGGTGGTGAAGCCGATGATGGCGAAGTTGGAGCGGTGAGCGCGCATTACCAGTTTGACGGGTTGTGCGGCGATGACCTGCTGGTAATCGTGCAGGTGGATGCGATTGGTGGTGCCGACCTCCACCAGGATAGCGCCAGACTGCTTCATCACGTCGGGGATGCGGAAACCGCCGCCGATTTCCACCAGTTGTGAGCGAGCGATCACCACCCGGCGACGACGCGCCAGGGCAGTCAACGCCAGCAGCACGGCGGCGGCGTTGTTGTTGACCACCAGCGCGGCCTCCGCACCCGTCAGGCGAGTGAGCAAACGTTCAGCATGCAGCAGCCGTGAACCGCGGCGACCTTTCTCCAGGTCATATTCCAGATTGGAATAGCCAGTTGAGACAGCACGAGCAGCCTCCAGCGCTTCAGCGCTGAGCGGAGCGCGCCCCAGGTTGGTATGAACAATCACGCCCGAGGCGTTGATCACTCCCCGGAGCGTGGGAGCCACCCAGCACAGCAGTTTGTGTTGTGCGGCTTCCAACAATGCACCTTCGTCGGGCACGGAATTCCCCTGCCGGGCGTTCTGGCGAGCGTCTGCCAGCGCATCCCGCAGCGCTTGCACCACCAGTGGACGACCAAAATCATCCAGCCAGGCAACAGCGCGCCGGGAGCGCAAGAGCTTATCCACAGAAGGCAAACCACGCAGGTCAGGCATTGAATTCATGCAGCACAACAAATCGCATCATAGAACCGCCACTTCTAGACATACGAGGAGGATTCTATCACACCCCCTACTTAATCGGATCTTAACCAAAGCGGCCATAACTTTTTGGCCTTTAAAGCGACTTATAGACAACCATCCATTTTATCCACATAGGAGCGATGATTATGTTACGTTCAATTACATCTAAACTGGTCACCATGGTCGTTGCCAGCGCGCTGACGCTCAGCCTGGCCTTCCTGGTTCCCGACGCACGCGCGGCGATGGGCAGTGCGATCACCAATGCAGCCAATCAGATTCAGGCTGTCGTCAACCCGCCACCTGCTTCTCCCACGGCGTCCCCGACCCAGACTGCCACGCAAGCACCGGCCACCACCCCCGTTCCCGGCGGGCAGAGCAGCAACACCGGCACGGGCACTGGCAACACCAGCACAGGCACTGGCAACACCGGTACGGGCACCGGCAACACCAGCACAGGCGCCGGCAACACTGGCACGGGTGCCGGCGGAACCACCCCGGTTGCATCGCCTACAACGCCCGCGACCACCAGCTCCACCCTGGCGCCCACGACGGTCACCGCCACCGCCCAGCCCACCGTGATCAGCACCGACGATGATCTGGACGACGACGTGGACGACGACATGGAGGAAGACCAGGACTCAAGCGCCTCTTCCGACGATCAGAGCGATGACGACTCCCAAGACGATCACCAGGAAGACGACTCTCAGCAGGATGACCAACAAAACACCGATGAGCAAGATCATCAGGACGATCAGAAAAGCGACAGCAAAGACGATTAACTTGATGCTTCAACGCATCTAATGAACATGATCGGGCTGGTTTTTGGCCAGCCCGATCACGGCTGCCAGAACAGGATAAAACGAGTGAGTGTACAAGGACAGGCTTTGACATTTCCATACCGCCGGGCTCATGCCCAAAGCGAAAAGATATGGTACGATGGGCAGGGCATGAACGAAGGTACACTGCTGAGGCAGGCCCGAAAATTTAATGCCGCGGCCTTGGCCTCCATCCACGACACCTACTACCCGGCGATTTACCGTTACATCCTGTATCGGCTGGGCGACCCGATCGCGGCTGAAGATCTGGCTGCCGAAACTTTCCTCCGCTTATTAGACGCGCTGAAGAACGGTAAAGGGCCGCGCAAAACCCTGCGTGGCTGGCTCTTCGGCGTCGCCAACAACCTGACAAACCAGCAGTTACGGCAATATGCCAAAAAACCGCAAGTGGAGCTGACCGATCACATCCCTGCTGAGGACAACCTCTCTCAGCTCGTCGAGGATCAGCTTGAAATGTCTAAGGTGCAGGCGGCACTTCAAAAACTCACCCCCGAACAGGCGCACATCCTCTCCCTGCGATTCAGCGCCGGCTACTCGATTGCCGAGGCAGCTCAAATCATGGGGAAAACCGAGGGCGCCGTCAAAGCTTTGCAATTTCGTGCGGTGGAGGCTCTACGGAGGCATTTAGGCCTATGACCAATCAACAGATTTCCGCTGCCCTGGATGACTGCCTCAGGCGAATGGAAAACGGCGCTTCTATCGAAGCCTGCCTGCGCTCCTACCCCGAGCTGGCGGCCGAACTTCATCCATTACTGCGCGCCGCACAGGCCGCGCAGCTCCTGGGCGCCCAGATGGATATCCCTGAAAAGAGTCGTCGGAAAAGCCGGGCCGGTTTTCTCCAGGGCGTTGTTTACGCCC
>WFTY01000447.1 GCA_015485245.1 Anaerolineales bacterium
ATTTGAAAATCAAATTGCCGCCTATGAAGCCGCGCGCGAAAAGGCGTAATCGCCTTTTGCGGGAGCGCGGCATTCTGTAAGTTTTGCAGGTAGAGAAAGATATGGTTCAACAACTAGAATGGAAGGTGGACTGGGCGACGGGTACGCATCTTGTCGCCCAGGGAATTTCCTGACCAACCAGACTGTTGAGACTCATCAGACCAACTGACTACTCAGGAGATTCCTATGTTTGTGAAAATTTACGATACCACCTTGCGCGATGGAACCCAGAGCGAAGGTATCTCGCTCTCGGTCAATGACAAGTTGAAAATTGCTCGCCGCTTAGATGAATTTGGGGTTCATTACATCGAGGGCGGCTGGCCTGGCTCTAATCCCAAAGATGCCGAATTCTTCGAGCGCGTTCGCCGCCTGAATCTTCAGCAGGCCAAGATTGCTGCCTTTGGCTCCACGCGGCGCAAGCACACCCGCCCGGAAGAAGACGCCAATCTGCGGGCGCTGGTTGAAGCCCAAACGCCGGTGGTCACGCTGGTGGGCAAGACCTGGGATCTGCACGTCTTTGATGTGCTGGAAACCACTCTGGAGGAGAATCTCGCCATGATTGGCGAGAGTGTGGCCTACATCAAGGGGCTGGGTAAAGAAGTGATTTACGACGCTGAACATTTCTTCGATGGTTACAAGGCCAACCCTGATTACGCCCTCCAGACCCTCCGGGCGGCCGCGCAAAACGGCGCGGATGTGCTGGTGTTGTGCGACACCAACGGCGGCAGCCTGCCCTGGGAGATCGAAGAGATCACCCGTGCCGTTAGCGCCCAGGTGGAGACCCCGTTGGGCATCCACACGCACGACGATGGCGGTAATGGCGTCGCCAACACCCTGGCCGCGGTGCGTGCCGGCGCGGTACAGGTGCAGGGCACGATCAACGGCTACGGCGAACGCGTGGGCAACGCCAACCTGTGCACCATCATCCCGAATTTGCAACTGAAAATGGGGCTGCCGTGCGTAGCGCCGGAAAAACTTGCCACCCTGACTGACCTCTCACATTACGTCGCTGAGGTTGCCAATCAACCGCCGAATCCTTACCTTCCCTTTGTGGGCAAAAAAGCCTTCGCACATAAAGGGGGCATTCACGTCGCCGCGGTGCTCAAGAATGAAGATTCCTATCAGCACATTGACCCCACCCTGGTGGGGAACCAGCGTCGTACGCTGGTCTCCGAACTTTCGGGGCGCGGCAATGTGGTAGATAAAGCCCGTGATTTTGGCATGGAGGTTGACGGCGCGCAGGCGCGTGCCGTCGTCGAGCAGATCAAGAATCTGGAAGCGCAGGGCTTCACCTTCGAGAGCGCCGAAGCTTCCGTCCACCTGATGTTGCAGCGCTTGCAGCAGGACTACAATCGCCCCTTTGAATTAATTGATTTCATGGTGGTGGTGGAACATCGGCGAGGGCGTGGCGTGTTTGCTGAAGCCACCATCAAGGTAAAAATTGGCGATCAGGTCTTTCACACCGCCGCGGAGGGCAACGGGCCGGTCAACGCCCTGGACGCTGCCTTGCGCAAAGCGCTGGTGACCCGTTACCCGCAACTGGCCGATATCCGCCTGGACGACTATAAAGTGCGCATCCTGGATAGTGAGAGCGGCACGGCGGCTAACGTGCGCGTGCTGATCGACACAAAAAACGGCAAAGCCCGTTGGAGCACCGTCGGCGCGAGCACCAACATCATTGAAGCCAGTTGGCGCGCCCTGGCCGACAGCATGGAATACGCCTTGCTCAACGGCCAGCAGACGCCGACGAGCGGGACGGATGCTTCCTGAGCACCCCGCCGACAGACCGCGGCTAATCAGGTCAACCTGACTGCTGCACTCATCAGACTCGCTCGACTACTTGACCAATCAGACCCATGGACTAACCGACTGACTAACTGACCAATGAACCCTATCATTACCCTCCTCCCCGGCGACGGTATCGGCCCCGAAGTGGTGGACGCTGCCCGTCAGGTGCTCGCCGCCGTTGCTCCGAACCTTGAAATGCAGTCGGCCTTGATCGGCGGCTGCGCCATTGACGCGACCGGCTCCCCGCTCCCCGAAGAGACCCTCGCCCTCTGCCGCCAGGCTGATGCCGTGCTGCTCGGCGCGGTCGGCGGCCCTAAATGGGACGACCCCGCCGCCGCCGTGCGCCCGGAACAGGGCTTACTGGGGTTGCGTAAAGGGTTGGGCTTGTACGCCAACCTGCGCCCGGTTCAGCCACATCCCGACCTGCTCTCCGCTTCGCCGCTGCGGCCGGAACGCCTGGACGGGGTGGATCTGCTGGTGGTGCGCGAGCTGACCGGCGGGATTTACTTTGGCCAGCCGCGCCAACGGCGCGAAGTGGATGGCGAAATCCAGGCCCTTGATACGATGGTGTACAGCGATGGTGAAATCCGCCGGGTGGTGCGACTGGCTTTCGATCTGGCGCGCGAGCGCCGTAAAAAAGTCACCGCTGTGGATAAGGCCAACGTGCTCGAATCCTCCCGCTTGTGGCGGCAGGTGGCCGCCCAGGTGGCCGCGGAATACCCCGATGTGGTTTTTGAAACCCTGCTGGTGGACGCCGCGGCCATGCACCTGCTCACCCGCCCGACAGACTTCGACGTGATGGTGACCGCCAACCTGTTCGGCGATATCCTCACCGATGAGGCCTCCGTGCTGACTGGCTCGATGGGCAACATGCCCTCGGCCTCTTTGGGTGAATCGTTGAATCGACTGGGCAAGCCTCGCGGCCTTTACGAGCCGATCCACGGTTCGGCGCCGGACATCGCCGGGAAGGGGGTCGCCAACCCGATCGGCGCGATTCTCTCCGCAGCCATGTTGCTGCGCCATTCCCTGGGGATGGCAGATGAAGCCCAGGCGGTGGAGCGCGCCGTTGAGGCGGCCATCACCGCCGGGCATCGCACCGCTGACCTGACCCGCGACGGCGAAACCGCCCTCAGCACCGCGGAAATCACCGAGATGATTCTCGCTAACTTGAACGCCTGACAGCATGACAACCGTTGCCGACAGACCGTCGTTGGCAGACCGCAGATTGCCAATGCAACTGATGAACCAGCGAACTAAGGAGCCGCAATGAAATCTGACTACATCTGGATTGACGGACAACTCATCCCCTACGCCGAAGCCACCGTCCATATGCTCACCGGTACGCTGCATTACGGCTACGGCGCGTTTGAAGGCATTCGCGCCTACGCAACCGAGCGCGGAGCGGCGATCTTCCGCCTGCGCGAACATCTGGAGCGTTTTATCGGCTCGGCCAGAGTGCTGGGGCTGGTGGAATTTCCTTATACGCAGGATGAACTGCGCGCCGCCGTGCACCAGACCATCCGCGTCAACGGCTTTCAGGGGTGTTATATCCGCCCTTTGCTGTACTTTGACGGCGCGATGGGGCTGAATATGGATGCTGCTACGCCCCATGTCAGCATCGCCACCTGGGAGTGGGGGGCCTACCTGGGCGATGAGGGGCTGGAAAAAGGTGTGCATATGATGGTTTCATCGTTTACACGTCACCACATCAACGTGACGATGACCAAAGCCAAAATTACCGGCAATTACGCGAACTCGGTGCTGGCGAAGACGCTGGCGTTGCGCGCTGGTTATGATGAAGCCATCATGCTCGACCCCGAGGGCTATGTGGCCGAATGTTCTGGAGAAAACCTCTTCCTGGTGCGTAAGGGCGTGGTCTATACCCCGCCGCGGGCCACTATCCTGGAGGGCATCACCCGCGACTCGGTCATCACCCTGCTGGGCGATCTGGGGTATTCTGTAGTGGAAGAGCCGATCTCGCGCGATCAGCTTTATCTGGCCGATGAAGTCTTTGCCTGTGGTACGGCGGCTGAGGTCACGCCGGTGCGCATGATTGATCACCGCCCTGTCGGCGACGGACGTCGCGGACCTGTCGCCAAAGCCCTGCAAGACCTGTTCTTCCAGACCGTGCGTGGCGAGGGCCAGCGTTCCGCCGAATGGCTGGATTATGTGGCCTGACGGCCGCGCCGACCGATTAGATCACTCTGACCAATGACGACGACCGTCGCCTTTCAGGGAGAACCCGGCGCTTATAGCGAACTGGCCGCCTACGAGTATTTTGGCGCTCAGATTGCCACCCTGCCCTGCTCGACGTTTGAGGCTGTCTTCGCTGCGGTGGGGGAGGGGCGCGCCACCCATGCGTTGCTGCCTATTGAAAATTCGCTGGCGGGGAGCATCCACCGCAACTATGATCTGTTGCTGGAATCCGATTTGCGGATTGTGGGGGAGTATCATCTGCATGTCAGCCATTGCCTGATGGCTGTGCCGGGGGCCTCGCTGGAGGGGTTGCGCCAGGTGCACTCTCATCCCCAGGCGCTGGCCCAATGCCAGCGTCGTCTGCGCGAGATGGGCCTGGAGGCTGTGATTGCCGCGGATACAGCCGGCAGCGCCCGGCTGGTTCAGCAGCGCGGCGACCCGACGATCGCGGCGCTGGCCTCTCGTCGCGCCGCCGCGGTGTATGGGTTGCAGATCCTCGTCGCCGGGATGGAAGATAACCCGGCCAATTACACGCGTTTTTTGACCCTCACCCGCTCGCAGGAAAACACGGACTGGCAGGAAGATGGGGATTACAAAACCTCGGTGGTCTTCAGCCTGCATAACCAGCCCGGCGTGTTGTTCAAAGCCCTGAGTGTTTTCGCATTGCGCGATATCGACCTCACCAAGATCGAATCGCGCCCCATTCAGGGGCAGCCCTGGGAGTATATGTTCTACATTGATTTTGTCGGCCATGTTCGCTCCCAGGTCTGCCAGCGGGCATTGGATCACCTCGGGGAACTGGCGCCCTTCCTGCGGGTTTTGGGTTCTTACCCGCGACACCACGGCTGATTCTATCTCCATTCGTCTATCCTGCCTGAAAGGACAAAGACCATGCTTCAAGTTGGCGACCCTGCTCCTGACTTCACGCTGCAAAACCAGGATGAGCAGCCTGTCTCCCTGGCCGATTTCGCCGGGCGCTGGCTGGTGCTCTACTTTTATCCCAAAGATGACACCCCTGGTTGTACCAAAGAAGCCTGCGATTTCAGCGCCGCATTGCCAGACTTTGGGCCGCTGAATGCTGCCGTGATCGGCGTGAGCGGCGACAGCCCGGAATCCCACCGGCGCTTCATCGCCAAACACAACCTGACTATCCCCTTGCTCAGTGACCCAGATCACCGAGTCCACAAAGCTTATGGGGCCTGGGGGTTGAAAAAGAACTATGGCAGGGAATATGAGGGCGTCATCCGCTCAACTTTTCTGATTTCCCCCAATGGGCGCATTGCCGCCTTGTGGCGCAATGTGCGCGTGCGCAGCAAGACCAAAAGCGGCGAGAGCAAACACGCGGATAAGGTGCGGCAAAAATTGGCCGAACTTGCTTGAAGTGTGTTATACTCGTTGTGTTCTATTCTGGTTTTGGTTTTCCATGAATCACGCCCGGGAACACCGGGCGTTTTTGTTGCAACTGTGTGGCTCGTGTTTGTCTTTGGGATGGGTCGCTGTTGAACAAGAGGCGTGGACTGAAAATGTCCACGCGCGACAGGATCGCTCAAGACCCCATTGCAAGCAGGAGACTCGTATGACGACCCAGTTTAATGATTTAAACTTGCATCCTCAGTTGATGCAGGCCCTCGAAGAGCGCGGCTATGAGACGCCGACGCCTATTCAGGCCGAGATGATCCCCGTGATGTTGACCGGCGCAGATGTGATCGGCCAGGCGCAGACCGGCACCGGCAAAACAGCAGCTTTTGCCCTCCCCATCCTTCAAAACTTGATCCCTGGAGGGACTCAACCTCAGGCGTTGATCCTCTCCCCCACACGCGAACTGGCCATGCAGGTGGCGGATGCTTTTCAGGCGTATGGTTTGCACCTGGGGGTGCGCGTGCTCTCGATCTATGGTGGGGCCTCCTATGAACCTCAGATCCGTACCCTGCGTCGCGGCGTAGATGTGGTGGTCGGCACGCCAGGGCGTTTGCTCGACTTGCTTAAACGCAAAGCCCTCGACCTGAGCGCCATCCGCACCCTGGTGCTTGATGAAGCGGACGAGATGCTCAGCATGGGGTTTGTCAAGGATATTGAAACACTGCTCAATGCCACGCCTGAGGGACGTCAACTGGCGCTCTTTTCCGCCACCATGCCCAAAGCCATCCGGCGTCTGGCAGATAGGTACTTGCAGCAACCGCAATCGGTGGTTGTGCGTCAACAGCAACTCACCGTCGCGGCCGTCGAACAGCGCTATTACCTGGTTTCGCAGCGCGATAAGCTCAACGCCCTCACTCGGTTGCTGGAAACCGAAGAAGTCTCCCGCGCGCTGATCTTCGCGCGCACCCGCGCCGGGACGACGAAACTGGCTCAGGCGCTGGCATCTTCTGGCTTCCCTGCTGAGGTGCTCAATGGGGAACTTTCCCAGCGCGCGCGCGAACGTGTGATGGCCCGATTCCGGGGCGATCAGGTTAAAATTCTCGTTGCCACCGATGTGGCTGCCCGCGGGCTGGATATTGATGACATCTCTCACGTATTTAATTACGATCTTCCGGATGATTCCGAGGTCTTTGTCCACCGGGTGGGACGCACCGGGCGCGCGGGGAAGGGGGGCATTGCCATCTCGTTGGTGACGCCGCGCGAAAAATGGATGCTGGGTCGCATTGAGAAATACACGCGCCAGCCGCAGACTCAGACCACGCTGCCTGGGAAGGATGAGATTGAAGCTGCTCGCAAGCAGCGCGTGATCTCTCGCATGGAGGTCTGGTTGCGTCGGGGGCGGTTCAACCGGGAGCTTGAGGTTGTGGATGAGTTGATCGCTGCCGGCCATGATCCGCGCGCGGTCGCCGCCGCAACCC
>WFTY01000448.1 GCA_015485245.1 Anaerolineales bacterium
GTGGTCAGGTAGGGTTCATTGGCAATATCGAGCAGGGTGACGTGGTAGGCCTCCGGGGTCGCGACAATGTTGGAGATGGCCAGCAGTTTGGGCACGTAGCCGCGAGTCTCCCGGGGAAGTTTCAGATGCCAGAAGTCTGTTTTCTTCCCTTTTTTCAGGTTGTTTCGCACGGCGCGGCGTACGGTGCCTTCGCCCGAGTTGTAGGCCGCCAGGGCCAGCAGCCAGTCGCCATCGAACATCTTGTGCAACCGTTCAAGGTAATTGAGGGCGGCGTGGGTGGAGGCTTTAATGTCGCGGCGGCCGTCATACCACCAGTTGATGGCCAGGCCGTAGTTGCGGCCGGTGCCGGGAATAAACTGCCAGATACCCGAGGCGCGGCCGTGGGAATAGGCGAAGGGCTGAAAAGCGCTCTCTACTACGGGCAGGAGGACGATCTCCATCGGCATGCCGCGTTTCTCCACCTCTTCAACGATGTGGTGGAGGTAGGGGCGGGCCCGGGTGAAGGTGCGGTCGAGGTATTTCTGATGCTTGGCGTACCATTGGGTGTGGCTGCGCACCTGGGCATGATCACCGTCAACGAGGGCGAAGCCATTGCGGATGCGATCCCAGATGTTGGCGGGCGGTGCGAGGGCTTCGGCGACGACACTGATCTGCTCTTCTTGTATTTCTTCGTCATTGACCGCGTTGGTTTCCTCTGCGGCCACCGCAACGTCGCTACTCTGGTCAGCCACGGTGGCAGCGGGTTCGGGATGGCTGGGGGTCAGCTCGGGGCGTTCATCGATTTGGTGAACGATGATATCGCGAGCTTCAAACACAGAGTCGAAATGCTCGATAGCCGGTGTTTCCGGTGCCGCCGGGTCCGCCAGTGTGGCTATCAGGGTGTCGGGAAAGGGTTGCCAGTGAGCTTCGTCCTTTGGTGTCTGTTGCTTGAGGCTGGCGCAGCCGCTCAATATCAGGATCAACAGGGGGGTGGCGACAAACCAGGTGCGCGCGACGGTTGTATTCTTCGTATTCATGAAATTTATTGCGTGGAAACCTGCTTCAACGGTGGGTCAGTATACCCTGCCGGCCCAGCCGTTTTAAGCGACATTATTTTTCCATAGTCGCAGTGCGCGAAATACCTCGAACTCACTTTGGAGTGGCTGCCGGGTATGTTTCTCAACGGCTTCAATTACCTGGGGCGTGTGGCAACGCAGGAAGGGGTTGGTTTGCAGCTCCACAGCCAACGTGGAGGGGAGGCTGGGCAGGCCGCGTTTTCGGATTGCTTGTGTCTCGCTCATGCGCTGCCGGGTGGCCAGATTGTCTGGCTCTACCTGCAGGGCGAAATTCAGATTGGCGATGGTGTACTCATGCGCGCAGTAGTTCAATGTGGCTGGCGGCAGCGCCTTGAGGCGGGTCAGGGAGTGAAAGAGTTGCTCCATGGTGCCGTCGTGCAGCCGGCCGCAGCCCGCGCCAAAAAGGGTATCGCCGGAAAACAGCCAGCCGTTGCCATAAAAGGCGATGTGGCCGCTGGTGTGGCCGGGTACTTCCATAACCTGTAGGCTAACCTCCCCCAGCTGGATGAGCTGGCCTTCGGAAAGGGGGTCGGTGCGGTGGGGGATGGGTTCGTTTGCCGGGCCGTAGACGGGCGCTTTGTAGTGCTGCGACAGTGCCTGGGTGCCGCCGACGTGATCCCAGCATTTGTGGGTAATGAGAATCGCGTCGAGTTCAAGCCCCAGTTGATTCAGGCGGTGCACCACCGGGGCCGATTCGCCTGGATCGATGACAGCTGCGCGGCGTTCATCAAGCTGGATCAACCAGATATAATTGTCTTCAAGTGCCTGGATGGAATGAATTTTTAACATCCCGGTATGCTGACAAGCTTGCGGGGCGAGGTCAATAAACGAGTGGATTGTTTGAGTCTTGAGGGGGGCAGATGATCGCAGGTTTGAAGCGCGCGGAAATTAACGAGATCAGGCGCCGCTTGCGGGGGTGGTATAACCGCCCCACCGGGCAGCTGCTGCTGGAGATGGAGCGTGAGCAACTGGATGATGCGCTGGCCACCCTGTTCGGCTACCACATCGTTCAGGTCGGCAGTTTGCTGGGGGATGGCCTGATGGGCGGCAGCCGTATCTCCCATCGCGTGCTGCTGGATCCGGATCGTGACGGCGAGACACACCATCCCGCGATTCGTGCCTATCCCGACGCGCTGCCGGTGGCCTCGGATTGCGTTGACGTGGTGTTGCTGCCCCACACGCTGGAGTTCGAGCGCGATCCTCACCAGATATTGCGTGAAGCCGATCGGGTACTGATCCCCGAGGGCCACGTTGTGGTATTGGGGTTTAATCCCTGGAGTTTGTGGGGGCTGCGGCGACTGTTGCGCCAGCGCAAACAGCACACGCCCCCTTGGG
>WFTY01000449.1 GCA_015485245.1 Anaerolineales bacterium
CATTAAGTCGTAGCGTGAAGCGATGCGGGCGAACATCCCCTGGACGTAGCGCGCCCGCTCCGAGCCAGTTAAATGTGTCATGCGGCAGAGTTTACCATTAACCTGTGAGACCGCCGATGCGGGGGCGCATTTCCGGCATTCCCCGGTCGGCGGTCTCGTCGGCGTTCTTGCTGGGGAGGGTGCTCAGCTTTTGGCCGCCTGATAGGCTTTGACGTCGGCGATGGCTTTTTCAACATCGACGAAGGGCAGGATGATCAGCCCCATGGCGAAGAAGAAGATCAGGGAGAAGATGGCCGGGCGCAGGCTGCCGAAAACCTGATTCATCAGGCCAAAGAGGAACGGCCCAACCCAGGATGTGCCGCGCTCGCTGATTTCGTAGAAAGAGTAGTATTCCGCTTCCTGCCCCTCGGGGACCATCTGAGCGAACAGGCTGCGGCTGATCGCCTGACTGCCGCCCATCACCAGCGCGATGAAGGCGCCCAGAATCCAGAACTGGAGCACGCGGCTGTCTCCTTTTAAGCCACCATAGGCGTAGGTGACCACGCCCGCCCAGATCACCAGGCTGATGATGATCGAGCGTTTCGCCCCCACCCAGCCAGCGAGTTTGCCCCAGAAGAGCGCGCCGCCGAAGGCGACGAACTGGATCATCAGGATGACCATGGTGAGCGTGCCCTGGTCAATCTCCAGGCCGCCGCGCGCCAGCGGCGCCGCCGCGAAGGTGGCCGCCACGGCGATCACCGTTTGGATGCCGTCGTTATAGAGGAAATAAGCCAGCAGAAACTTGAGCGTTTCAGGGAAATTCTTGATTTCTTTAAGGGTGTGGCGCAATTGTTTGAAACCCACGCTGGCGTACGTTTCGCCCGCGGGCAACTGGCGTGATGCCCGCCGCGAGCGCAGGCGCGCCCAGGTGATGAAGGAGAATCCGATCCACCACACGCCGGCAGAAGCCAGGTTGATGCGCACGGCCAGGTCGGTGGGGACGCCCAGTTTCTCCCGCATCTGGAAGAACACCAGGTTGAACAGCAGCAGCAGGCCGCCGCCCAGGTAGCCCATCGCCCAGCCGTAGGAGGAGACCCGGTCGCGCTGATCTTCGCTGGCGATATCAGGCAGGTAGGCATTGTAGAAGACCACGGCGGCGCCAAACGCCAGGTTGGCGATCACAAACAGCACGCCGCCCAGCCACCAGATGGATTGGGTGACGAAGAACAGGCCGATGGTGGCCAGCGCGCCCAGGGTGGCGAAGAGCTGGAGCAATTGTTTGCGGCGGTGGGAATAATCGGCGATCGCGCCCAGGATGGGCAGGAAAAGCACCTGCATGCCGACCGAGAAAGATACGGCATAAGGCACGAAAGAGTCCGGGGCCACGGGGATGCCCAGGAAGCGCGCCATGCCGTCGCTGTAGGCTTCGGCGGCGTTGGCTGCTAGTGAGGCCAGATAGGGGCCGAGGAACACCGTCCCAACGGTGGTGCTGAAGGCGGAGTTCGCCCAGTCGTACATTGCCCAGCCAAAGATCTCTCGCTTGTCGTTAACTACAGGGGGGGAATCGGATGATGTCATGACTGCTCCCATTCTTTGGATTGAAGGATAAGGCTTTGTGGAATTGACCGGCAGCTGATACAACCCATCTGCTGCGGCGCGGTTACGTTATCATACCATATCCGTTGCCCCGACTGCGTGATACAATCCGCCCCATATGAGGGTGAATTGGTTGAAAATCATCTCCCGTTTGTCGCTGGCATTGTGGTTTGGGATGATGCTGGTGATTGTGCAGCGCAGCGTTTATGATTTTGCGGATAGGGAAGCGCGTTTGCGGGCCTTCACCCGCCCGCGGGAGTTCAACTTTACCTCATGGACGGTTAACGCGGCGCAGGTTAAGCTGGGGCAACTGGGTCTGGGGGCGACGCTCTACCTGCGCATGGAGGATCAGCGCCAGTTGGTGGGGGAATATTTTGAGCTGGTGGCGCGCTTTCAGGCTGTGGAAGCGGAAATTGCGGACTACTATACCTCCCCCGATATCCTCGATCCAGAGGCGGCCTCCCAACTTGTGCGGCAGCAACGCGATGATCTGCGCGCTCAACTGGATCACCTTGCTCCCTTTGTTGAAAGCGTGGTGCAAGACCAGCTCAGCGCCACCGTCGCGGAATTGGGATTGACGTTTGGCGGAACTCCTGTGCCGCCGTTGTTTTACCACGTCACGCCGTTGCCGCTGGCGTTGATCGTCTCCCCGCGGGAGGTGATCCGCCAGGAGTACAATATTTCCCTGAACGGCGGCATGTCCGCGGATCAGCGCGCGGCCCTCGAAGAACAGGTCGATCGGGCGCTGGATGTCTCCTCGCTGGTGGTCAACATCGGCGGTATGGGCATGTATCCGACGATGATCATCCAGACCAGCGATTTCAACTGGATGGTTGAGGTGGTGGCCCATGAGTGGGTGCACAATTTCCTCACCCTGCGCCCCCTGGGGCTGAAATACGGCAGCAGCCCGGAAATGCGCATCATTAACGAGACGGTGGCGAACCTGGCCGGGAAGGAGATTCGTGATGCCTTTCTGGCGCGCTTCTACCCGGAGCGCGTGCCGCCGCCGGCGTTGGAGCCAGTGCCCCTGTCTCCGCCGCTTGAGACTTCGGGCGAGCCTCCTCCTTTCGATTTTCGCGCCGAGATGCATAAAACCCGTCTGCGCGTGGACGAATTGTTGGCGGAGGGCCGTGTGGAGGAGGCCGAGGCCTATATGGAGGCCCGGCGGCAATTTTTCTGGGAGAACGGGTATCCTCTGCGCAAGCTCAACCAGGCGTATTTTGCCTTCCACGGTGCTTATGCCGATCGACCGGGCGGCGCGGCGGGCGCGGCGGAAGACCCGTTGGGCGACGCGGTGCGCACCCTGCGCGCCCAAAGTCCCTCGCTGGCGGTTTTCCTCCGACGCGTTTCCTGGATGTGGACGCCCGATCAGTTGCTGGCGGCTGTGAGCCAGCCCCGCTGAGTTTTTTGCTGTCGGGTCAGTAGATGCCAATGGCTTTTTCAGGAGTGTGCTATGTTCAAACGAACTTACGTTTTGTTGTTGCCGTTGTTGATCGCGGCCTGCTCAGGGGAGGCGGAACCGACATCATCCGCTGTGCTTCCGGCTCCTACAGAAACAGTGGCAGTGGCGGCTTTGCCCTCGCCCTCCCCTGTGGTTGAACCTTCCTCGACGCCAGAGAGCAACGTCGAATTCGTCAGTGAGTGCACGCTGGTCAGCTCATTGCCGGAAGCGCCTTCGGAGTTCGCCGAATTGTTCGGCATCACCGGTGGGGACTGGGTGGACGGCCCCGACACCGCCGCCTTGACCATTGTGGAATACGGCGATTTCCAATGACCTTATTGCGCTCAACTTGCGCCCGTGTTGGCGCAACTTCGTGAAGACTACCCGGACGAAGTCCGTATTGTGTATCGTCACTTCCCATTGGTCTCCATCCATGATAAGGCTTTGCTTTCCGCTCAGGCTGCTGAAGCCGCCGGTCTGCAAGGGAAATTCTGGGAGATGCACGATTTCCTTTTTGAGAACTTTGAAAGCTGGACGCCGCTCTCCGTGGAAGCTTTTCAGTCCTGGCTGGTAGAAAGCGCGGCTGACCTCGGGCTGGATGTGGAGCAGTTTCAGGTCGATCTGACCAGCGACGCGATCGTCGCTATCGCCCAATCGGCCTGGGAGGAGGGACAGCAGATCGGTTTGCCGGGCACGCCGTTCATCGTGTTGAACAACAATCCCTACACCGGCCCGCTGGACGCCAGCAGCATGGATGTCATCCTGACGTTGACGCGCCTCTCTGAGCAGCAATACACCGAGTGCCCGCCGGTGGTCATCGATCCGCTGAAGTCCTACCTCGCTACCATTCAGACCGAAAAGGGCGATATCGTCGTGGAGCTTTTCCCCGATGTGGCGCCGCTGGCGGTGAACAACTTTGTCTTCCTGGCGCGCGAAGGCTGGTATGATGGCGTCACTTTCCACCGCGTGCTCCCTGGTTTTATGGCGCAGGCGGGCGATCCCACAGGGACGGGGTTGGGCGGCCCTGGCTATGCTTTTGCCAACGAGGTTACCGAGCGTTTGACCTTTGATCGCGCCGGCTTGCTGGCGATGGCCAACTCCGGCCCTGATACCAACGGCAGTCAGTTCTTTATTACCTATGGGCCGGCGCAGCATCTTAACGGCGGTTATACGATCTTTGGTGAAGTGATTGACGGCATGGATGTGCTCAACGCGCTGACGCCGCGCGACCCCTCTCAGGGCGGCGACCTGCCCCCGGGCGACATCATTCTCACCATTAAGATTGACGAGCGTTAGCCCGCCTCTCGCCATGCGCGGCTTTTATGGCCTTGGGGGGGCTGAAACGCGCCCCGTTGCGGCTTTCTCTTATCGCGGCTATAATCCCCCCCATATCTCCTTTTGGA
>WFTY01000450.1 GCA_015485245.1 Anaerolineales bacterium
GTGTTTGTTGTTGTGGGCGGGGTGCTGGTGGGCGTTGCCCTTCGCGACCAGCGCACTGCCCTGGCTGATTTGGCCACGGTCACGTTGCAGCGCGGCACGCTGATCACGGGCGTGGAGGCCGATGGCGTGGTGCGCGCGGTGCAATCTGCCGTGCTGACTTGGGAGACCTCGGGTGAGGTGGCGCAGGTGTGGGTGCAGGCAGGCGACCGTGTGGCGGCTGGCGATCTGCTGGCGACCCTGGGAGATCGCTCTCTTCCTCCGGCGGTCATCCTGGCGCGCGCGGACCTGGTAGAGGCGCAGAAAGCTCTCGATGACTTGCTCCGTTCTCAGATGCAGCAGGCGCAGGCGCGCAAAGCGGTAGAAGATGCTGAAAGAGCGCTGGAGGAAGCCCTGCAACCCGAGATGCAGCAAGCGCAGGTGCTGGCGGCTATCGCCCAGGCGCAGCGCGATGTGGAGAATGCCCAGCGTCAACTTGACATCCTCACCCGCCCGCCCTCCGAGCAGGCGATCGCTCAGGTGCACGCCAACATCCTGCTCACCGCAGACGCTATCGCTGGCATGGAAGCTGACCTGGCTGACCTGGAAAAACAACTCAAGCGCGCTTTTTATTGGCCTTTTGAGAGCCGCAGTCTCTATCAGCAGTTATACAACACCTTACAGCTTCAACTGGCGCAAGAGCGCCAGCGCTATGCCGACTTGCTCAACCGTTACGATCAGTTGCTCGCCCCGCCGGACCCGGTGGATGTTGCCGTGGCGACCGCTGAACTGGCTACCGCACAGGCGCGCCTGGAAGATGCTCAGCGCGAGTGGGAGCGCGTCAAGGATGGCCCCAGCCCGGCGGAGATCGCCGTTTTGCAGGCGCAGCTGGATGATGCCCGCCGCGAATGGGAACGATTGAAAGATGGCCCCACCGTTGAAGATATCGCCGCGGCCGAGGCGCGCGTCGCCGCGGCTCAGGCGGCTCTCAACACCACTCGTATCACCGCACCGTTTGCCGGGACGATTACGCAGGTGCGCGTTCAACCCGGCGACCAGGTTTCGCCTGGACAGCCTGCCTTTCGTCTCGACGATACTTCGACGTTGCTGGTGAACGCGGCGGTCTCTGAGATTGACATCTCTCAAGTGTCCATCGGCCAGCCGGTGCGCCTGACTTTCGACGCTGTGATTGCCCGTCAATATCGTGGCGAGGTGGTTGCCATTGCGCCGGTGGGCGTGGAGAAGAACGGCGCGGTGACGTATGAAGTTACCCTACGGTTAACTGATCCCGACGAGGACGTCCGTCCGGGGATGACCGCCGGCGTGATGATTGAAACCGGGCGGGTGAAAAACGCTTTGCTTGTTCCCAATCAGGCGTTGCGCTCATTGAACGGGGAAAGGGTGGTCTACGTTTTGGAGACCCCTCTGTTCCCGGAGAGTTCGGCGCGTCCGCTCTCCCTGGGATGGCTGCTGCGCCTTTTTGGCGGGGAGGCCCCCCTGGAGCGCGTCCGAGTGGTTCCCCTTACCCTGGGGATCAGTTCAAACCAGGAGAGTCAGGTCGTCGCGGGCGATTTGCGTCCCGGCGATGTGATTTTGCTCAACCCGCCCCAATCTTTGTTGCAAATGCCGGGGTTGGTGATTGAGTCCCCTTAAGGAGTGAATTTGGTATGAAACGAACCGTAATCATCCTCCTCATCCTGGCCGCTTTGGTCGGCGGGTTGATCGGTTGGCGCAAATACAGTCAGGATAAATCCCGCCAGGCGATGCTCGCAAGCCTGCAAACCGCGTCGGTGGAAAAGAGCACGCTGGTCGCCACGATCGGCGCAACCGGCCGGGTGCGCGCCAATCAGAGCGCCTTGCTCACCTGGAAGACCTCCGGCACGGTGGAGCGTGTGATGGTCTCCGTCGGCGATGAAGTCCGTCAGGGTATGGAGCTGGCCGTGCTGGAGCAGACCTCGCTGCCGCAGAACATCATTCTGGCGCAGGCCGATCTGGTCAGCGCCCAGCGCGCTTTGGACGACCTGCTGCAATCGGATTTGCTTCGCGCCCAGGCCATGCAGGCGGTGGAAGACGCCCAGCAGGCGTTGGATGATCTGCTCAACTCCGAGCTGCGTGTGGCGCAGGCGTTGCAGGCCATCGCCGACGCGCAACAGGCTGTGGACGCGGCGGAACGTCGGCTGCGCAATCTGCAATCCTCGGCCAGTCAGGCGGATATTGACGCGGCGGAGGCCCGCGTGGTGCTGGCGCGCGATAAGCTGGAAAAGGCTCAGGAAGCCTTTGCTCCTTATGAAGGCCGACCGGAAGAAGACCTGGAGCGCGCCAACTATCAGGCTGCTCTGGCGCAAGCGCAGCAGGAGTACGATGCCGCTGTACGCCAGCTCAACGCCCTCAAAGGCACCGGCAGCGAGGTCGACCTCGCCCAGGCGCAGGCCGATCTGGCCGTAGCGCGGGCACAACTCGTCGAGGCGCAGCGCGAGTACGAGCGTATCAAAGATGGCCCCACAGAGGCTGAAATTGCGCTGGCGCAGGCCCGCCTGGATGACGCCCTGCGCGAGTGGGAGCGTGTCAAGGATGGCCCGCCTGCTGACGACATCGCCGCCGCCGAAGCGCGCGTCGCCGCGGCGCAGGCAGCGCTCGACCAGGCGCACATCCTGGCGCCCTTTGATGGCATGGTCACGCAGGTTGAAGTGCTGCCGGGCGACCGTGTGGAGCCGGGCATGCTGGCCTTCCGCGTGGACGACCTCTCCCGCCTGCTGGTGGATCTGGATGTCTCGGAAGTGGATGTCAATCGCATTCGGCCAGGTCAGGAAGTGGTGATGACCTTCGATGCTGTGCTGGCGCGCGAATACCACGGCAAAGTCACCGAGGTGGCGCTGGTGGGCAGCGAATCACAGGGGGTGGTCAACTTTACCGTGACTGTAGAGTTGCTGGATGCCGATGAAATTATCCGTCCGGGGATGACCTCGGCGGTCAACATCGTCGTCAGCCAGCTTGAGGAAGCGTTGCTCATCCCCAATCGCGCTGTGCGGGTGGTGGAAGGCGAGCGCGTGGTCTTTGTGTTGCGCCCGAACGGCAACATTGACAAAGTCGTCATCACGCTGGGCGCCTCTTCGGATACGCACAGCGAGGTTCTGGAAGGCGATTTGCAGATCGGCGATGAAGTCATCCTCAACCCACCGCGCGAGCTTTACGATCAGAGCACCTTCGGCGGGCCTCCCGGCGGCCATCCGGGAGGGAATCGCTGATGCGCGGCGACAGGTCGCATCTCAAGGAGTGTGTTTGATGTCCCAATGGGTTGTAGATGCTCGCGAGGTCGTCAAAACTTACGTGATGGGGAATGTGCAGGTTCATGCGCTGCGCGGGCTTTCGTTGACCATCGCGCCAGGGGAGGTGGTCGCCATCATGGGGCCGTCTGGTTCCGGCAAGTCCACCCTGATGAATATTCTGGGGTGCCTGGATCGCCCCACCGCCGGTGAGTATTATCTGGACGGCGAGAGCGTGGCGGAGTTGAGCGACGATCAACTGGCCGATATCCGTAATCGTAAGGTGGGGTTTGTCTTCCAGAGCTTTAACCTGCTGCCGCGAGCGACGGCGCTGGCAAACGTGGAGTTGCCTTTGCGCTATGCCCGCGATGGGCGCAACCGTCGCCAGCGGGCGTTGGCGGCTTTGGAGGCCGTCGGGCTGGCCGACCGTGTCCACCATCGCCCCAACGAGCTTTCCGGTGGGCAGCAGCAGCGCGTCGCCATCGCCCGCGCAATCGTCAACAACCCTTCGATTGTGATGGCCGATGAACCGACCGGCAACCTGGATACCGCTTCCGGGGAGGCGATCATGGAGCTGCTGCTTGACCTGAACAAAGAGCGCGGCACCACGCTGATTATCGTCACCCACGATCCAGAGATCGCCGCGCTCACCGAGCGGGTGATCCGCATTCGGGATGGGAAAGTGGTGGAGGAGTAAAGGCGATGAATTTTGGACAATCGTTAATCGAAGCGCTCGACAGCTTGACATCCAACAAGCTGCGCTCCGGCCTGACAATTCTGGGCATTGTCATCGGCGTTGGGGCGGTGATCGCCATGCTGGCGATCGGCTCCGGCGCGCAGAATTCCATCACTGGCGAGATCCAGGGCATCGGCACCAACCTGCTCTTCATCTTCCGCGGCGGCTCGGAAGATGTGCGCAACCCCAAGCATTTGACTTTGGGGGATGCCGAGGCAATTGCTGATCCATTCGCTGCACCTTCGGTGATCGGCGTAGCGCCGATTTTACAGGGCAGCGGTGAGGTCAGCTTCTCCGGGGAGAGTACGGTGACTACCATTCTGGGCGTGACCCCCGACTATCAGCCGGTGCGCAATTACAGCCTCACCGAGGGGGAGTTTATCAGCGAGGCGCACATGCTGGGCCATTCGGCAGTGGTGCTGCTGGGCGTGGATGTGGCCGACGCGATCTTCGGGCGCACCTCTGGCCTGGTGGGGGAGACCGTACGCATTGAAGGGCAACCCTTTCGCGTGATCGGAGTGCTGGAAGAGCGCGGCGGCGGCGCGTTTGGCAGTCAGGATGACCGCGTGCTGGTACCGCTGACAACGGCGCAGTCGCGCCTGATCCGCCGCGCGGCGCGTGACCGCGTTGATGTGATCCTGGTCAGTGCGGCCAGCGCCGACCTCGTACCCCAGGCTAGCGAGGAGGTGGCGCAGATTCTGCGCACCCGCCATCGCACTGAGATTGGCAAGGACGACTTCACCATCCTCACGCAGCAGGATTTCCTCGATGTGGCTTCGTCCATTACCGGGATTCTCACCGTCTTTCTGGGGGGCATCGCTGGTATATCTCTGTTGGTGGGGGGCATTGGCATCATGAACATTATGCTGGTCTCGGTGGTGGAGCGCACGCGCGAGATCGGTCTGCGCAAAGCGATGGGGGCGCGCAAGGCCGATATCCTGACGCAGTTTTTAACGGAATCGGTGCTGTTAAGCCTGTTTGGCGGTATTCTGGGGATTGGGTTGGGCTGGTTGATTTCTGCTATCGTGGGGCAGATCGCTGCTGCTAATAATGCCGATATCGTCCCGGTCATCGGTTTGAACGCGGTGTTGCTGGCGACGATTTTCTCCGCCGCGGTGGGCGTTTTCTTCGGCCTGTACCCGGCCAACCGCGCCGCCAACCTGGAGCCGGTGGAGGCGCTGCGCTACGAGTGATCCGCCGCTGGTGAGGCGGTGCATTCCGCCAGCCAGTTTAGGTAATCTGCCGCCCCCGCAGTGATTGGCAGCGCGATGACCTCCGGCACGTCGTAAGGGTGCAGCGCTTTAACGCGGGGTATCAGCTTACTTTGCAGCAGCGCCTGGCGCGTTTTGACGATGAGTAGAATTTCGCTGTCGCGTTGCAGCGCGCCTTCCCAGCGGTACACCGAAGTAATGCTGGGTAGGATGTTGACGCAGGCCGCCAGATGCTCGGCGACCAGCGCCTCGGCAATTTTGGCGGCCACATCTTCGTTGGGGGTGGTGATCAGCACAACACAGGCGTCGTCCATGGTTGCTCCTTTTCATCTGTGGTTCATATCTGGCGAAAGTGCTGGATTGCTGTCAAAATCTCTTTCCCACAACTCAGGTTGTGATAAGATAACGCCGATTTTCCAGCAAGGAGGTGTGGGCGTCAACCTATCATGTCTACGAATAATGTCACCCGTCTGCTCGATCAGCGCAAGATTGCCTACACGGTCTACGACCTGCCAGCGGAGAAGCTGGGGGCGGTGGAGACCGCCCGCCTGCTGAATGTGCCGCCGGAGCAGGTCTTCAAAACGATTGTGGTCACCCGTCCCTCCGGGGGCAAGCCGATCCTGGCGGTGATCCCCGGCCCAGCGGAAGTGGACTTGAAGGCGCTGGCGAAAATAGTGGGGGAGAAGAAGGT
>WFTY01000451.1 GCA_015485245.1 Anaerolineales bacterium
GACCATGATCTTGGTCAGTGCGAGCTCAGGGTGACGCTTAATCAGCTCGCCCGCCAGCTTGTCGGTTTCGCGCGAAGCGGTGCCGTTGCCGATGCTGACAAGATCCGCGCCGTGTTTACGCGCCAGTGTGGCCAGGGTGTGGATCGACTGATCCCACTGGTTTTTGGGCTGGTGAGGATAGATGGTGGCGGTGTCCACCACTTTGCCTGTTGCATCCACCACCGCGACCTTAACGCCGGTGCGCAGGCCGGGGTCGAGGCCGATGGTGGTGCGGGGGCCGGCGGGAGCGGCCAGTAGCAGGTCTTTCAAGTTGGAGCCGAAGACCTTGATGGCCTCCTGTTCCGCCTGTTCGCGCAGCTGTTTTTTCAGCTCCATATCGATATGCATGGAGAGTTTGACGCGCCAGGCCCAGCGGACGGTGTCGGCCAGCCACTGGTCCGCCGGGCGGCCTTCATTGCGAATGTTGAAGCGGCGGGCAATCATCCCCTCGCCAGTGCTGGGCCCGCGGTGATCGGGCTCGTCCAGCATCAGTGTCAGTTGCAATACGCCCTCACTGCGGCCCCGAAACATGGCCAGCGCCCGGTGCGAGGGAATGGCCTTGATCGCTTCGCTTTTGTCGAAGTAGTCCGAAAACTTGGCCCCCTCTTCCTCCTTCCCCTTGACCACGCTGGCGTGCAGCTTGCCGTTATGCCAGCCGTATTGGCGCAGCTCGGTGACCAGTTCGGCATCCTCGGCAAAGCGCTCCATAAGAATCTGGCGGGCCCCGTCCAGGGCGGCATTGGCATCGGCCACTCCCTTGGCAGGAGCGATAAACTCGGCGGCTTTACTCTCCGGTTCGAGCATCGGATCGCTGAAGAGTGCATCGGCCAGTGGCTCCAGACCGGCCTCGCGGGCCATTTGAGCCTTGGTGCGGCGTTTGGGCATGTAGGGGCGGTAGAGGTCTTCGAGGCGAGTTTTGGTCTGGGCATCGACCAGGCTCTGCTTGAGCGCAGGCGTCATTTTTCCCTGCTCTTCGATGGAGTTGATAACGGTGCTGCGCCGATCTTCCAGCTCTCGCAGGTAACCCAGTCGCTCCTCCAGCAGGCGCAATTGGGTGTCGTCCAGGCCGTCGGTCACTTCTTTACGGTAGCGGGCGATGAAGGGCACGGTGGCGCCGCCGTCCAGCAGCTCCACTGCGGCGTGGACCTGTTGTTCGCGCGCGCCGAGTTCTTCAGCGATACGTTGGGTAATGCGTTGCTCGGTGGTCATCATGGGGGTGTGGATCCCTGGGGCTGGCTGAGTCTGCCTGACGGATAAACTGGCATATAAAAAGACCGGCCATTATAGCGAAACTGGTGGCCGGCGGCACTGTTTATGGTTGCCCCCGGGGCGGATGAGGTTTTGCTCGAATGGGAGTAAACTGCTGCGCTTTATCGCCACCGTCGTACACTCCAGCCAAGGATAATAACTATGGATTTTATACAAATATTGGTGTTGGCCCTGTTGCAGGGCTTAACGGAGTTTCTGCCTGTCTCCAGCTCGGCTCACCTGATTTTGGTGCCCTACCTGCTGGGGTGGGAAGATCAGGGGTTGGCGTTTGATCTGGCCGTGCATATCGGCACATTAACCGCCGTGGTGTTCTATTTCCGTGCGGAGCTGCAAATCATGGTGCGGGATTGGGTGCGCTCCATCACCCATCGCGAGATGACCCAGGATGCCAAGCTGTTTTGGGCCGTCGGTTTTGGCACCATCCCTGTGGGTCTGGTGGGTCTCTTTTTCGGCGATTTCATCGAAGAGAATTTGCGTTCTACCCTGGTCATCGCTGCTACCACGATCATCTTCGGCTTTGTCTTGTTGATCGCCGATAAAACCGCCCTGCGCAAACGAGATGAATACAGCATCAACTGGGTCGATGTGCTGATCATCGGCTGCTCCCAGGCGCTGGCCCTGATTCCGGGGACCTCCCGTTCCGGCATCACCATTACGGCGGCATTGATTCTCGGACTCACTCGTGAGGGGGCGGCCCGTTTCTCTTTTCTGCTCTCCATCCCGGCCATTTTGTTACCCGGTGGAATGAAAGCGATAGAGCTTGCCGGGGGCGACAGTGCGGTGGACTGGATGGCGCTGTTCCTCGGGGCACTGCTCTCCGGCATCAGTGCCTATCTCTGTATCCATTTTTTCCTCAAATTACTGGAAAAAATGGGGATGACACCGTTTGTCATATACCGCCTGTTTCTGGGAGCCGTGCTGTTGTTTTTGGCGACCTGATACGTAGAAGCGCTTACTTGTTCGGCGTTTGTCAAACGATCTATTCCTGGATCGGGGAAGGCCTTTGTCTTTGGTATGATTTCTAAGAATGGATTAGCGAATCGCCTTCCCTGCCGCTTGCAAATCCGCATGATAAGAAGATCTCACCATTGGCCCGCTGGCTACATTTGTGAATCCTAACTCTTTGGCGATAGCGCCGAGTTTGTCGAATGTTTCGGGAGTGACGTAGCGTTCAACGGGCAGGTGGTGGGTGCTGGGCTGGAGGTATTGGCCGAGGGTGAGCCAGTCGCAGCCGTGGCTGCGGAGGTCTTTGAGGACGTGGATGATTTCTTCATCGGTCTCCCCCAGCCCCAGCATCAGGCCGGATTTGGTTGAGACCTCCGGGTGCTGTTCTTTGAAGTTTTTGATCAGGTTCAGCGACCACTGGTAGTCCGCGCCGGGGCGGGCTTTTTTGTAGAGTCGGGGAACGGTTTCCAGGTTGTGGTTGAAGACGTCGGGCAGGGCTTGGCTGAGGTTGTTCAGTGCGATTTCCAGGCGGCCACGAAAGTCGGGTACCAGGGTCTCGATCTGAATCTCTGGCGAGCGTTTGCGGGTCTCTTCGATGCAGGCAGCGAAGTGGCTGGCTCCGCCGTCGCGCAGGTCGTCGCGATCGACGGAGGTGATGACAACGTATTTTAAGTTCATCGCCGCGATGGACTCGGCCAGGTGGCCTGGCTCCTGGGCATCGAGCGGGTCGGGCGTGCCGTGGGCGACATCGCAAAAGGGGCAGCGGCGAGTGCAGATGCCGCCCATGATCATGAAAGTCGCGGTGCCGTGGTTGAAGCATTCGCCGAGGTTGGGGCACTGCGCCTCTTCGCAAACGGAGTGGAGTTTCTGCTCCCGCAGAATGCGCTTGATGCGGTTGACCTCTTTGCCGATGGGGGCTTTGGCGCGTATCCATTTTGGTTTGCGCAGGGGCTCGTCTTTGGGTACGACCTTGATGGGAATGCGGGCGGTTTTTGACTCGCCTTTTAGCGGTGCCAGGCGTTCGATACGCTCTTTTTCCTGGGCCTTCAGGTCGCTGGGTTCGTGATCGCTCATGGCAGGGGGGACTCTTCGGGGGCTAGGTAATGAGGTGCAGGGTAGTTTAGTTGCTCGGCCAGTTTCTGGCACAGCTGGTCCTGAATGGGGTGTATCTCCGGCGACTCGTGCAGGGCGCTCATCTGTGTGATGGCCATGCCGGCGTAGCCGCAGGGGTTGATGCGCTGGTAGGGCTCCAGATTCATGTCGATGTTGAGCGCCAGCCCATGGTAGCTGCAACCTCGGCGCACGCGCAGCCCCAGGGCTGCAATTTTCATCTCGGTGTCAGTGTTTTTTACATAGACGCCCGGGGCATCGCGGCGGCCGTAGGCTTCAATGTTGTGGTCGGCCAGCAGCTGAATGATGGCCTGCTCCATCTGCTCTACCACTTGGCGTACGCCCAGGTGGCGGCGTTTGATATCGAGCATGAGGTAGATGAGGGCCTGGCCGGGGCCGTGGTAGGTGACCTGGCCACCGCGGTCGATGGGGACGACGGGAATATCTCCCGCATTGAGGACGTGCTCTCTCTTGCCATTCATTCCCAGGGTGAAAACCGGCGGGTGTTCTACTTGCCACAATTCATCGGGGGTGGTGGCGTCGCGCCCATCGGTAAAGCGCTGCATGGCGCGCCAGGTGGGTTCGTACTCACGCAATCCCAGGCGGCGGACGAGAAGGTCGGCCGGCATCTACAACACGGTCATGACGCGGTCGTGGCCGGTCAGGGCGAGGTAGATGTTGTCTATCTGGTCCTTGCTGTGGGCGGTGAAGGTGACGGTCACTGACATGTATTTGCCGTTGCTGCTGGCGCGGGTCCTCACGGCACCTTCGTTGATGTCTTCCACGTGCTGGCGGACGATGCTGACGACCAGGGCGTCAAAATCGTCATCAGCCAGCCCCATTGCTTTAATGGGAAACTGGCAGGGAAATTCCAGTAGTGTCTCTTCAGTGTTGCTCATTTTCCTACTCTGCCTCACCGGCAATTAGTTTCTCTTTGTAGGCCTGGTAGCACTGGCGCATTTGCGCCCAAACAGGCCCCGGTTTACCGCTGCCGACGGCTTGGCCATCAAGGCAGGTGACCGGCAGCACCTCTTTGGTGGAGCTGGAGACCCAGATCTCCTCGGCGCGGCTCAGCTCCTCGGGTGTGATCTGAGCTTCCTGGGCTGCCAACCCGGCGCTGACGGCCAGCTCCAGCACCAGATCACGGGTGATACCCGGCAACAGATAGCTGCTTTTGGGCGGCGTTTTGATCACGCCGTGGTGGACGATGAACAGGTTGCTCGCCGAGCCTTCGGTAACCTGCCCGTCGCGTACCAGAATCGCCTCCTGCGCGCCGGCATCGACAGCCTGTTGGCGCAGCAGAATGTTGGGCAACAGGGCGATGGCCTTGATGTGGCAATAACGCCAGCGTATGTCTTCCAGGGTGATGGCTTTGATGCCGTTTTTCAAGGTCTCTTCCGGCACGGGCTTTAGCGCACTGGTGGTGGCAAAGACGGTGGGCGGGGTATCGGTTGGGAAGGCGTGGTCCCGTGGTGCGTGACCTCGGGTCAATTGCAGGTAGAGGGACTGGTTGCCGCCACCGTTTTTGGCAACCAGCTCGTTTAGCACCTCGGCCCACTGCCGGTGGCCGTAGGGATTGCTCAGGCGGATGCCGCTTAGACTGTTGTCCAGTCGTTGCAGGTGTTCTTCAAGGCGAAACAGTCGCCCGCCGTAGACGGGGATGACTTCGTAAACGCCGTCGCCAAAGACGAAGCCGCGATCCATGACGGGGACGAAGGCCTGATCCTGGGGAAGGAATTTGCCGTTGAGGTAGACGATGGGTTGGCTGGTCATCCGAGGCGGCCTTACTCAAACATGAGAAGGATTTCGTCCTTCAAGCTCTGGAACAGGCCGCCTTCGGCCACATCTCCCAAGGCGATGAGAGGCGCTTCGGCAATCACGTCGCCATCGAGGCTGACCACCACCGAACCGTAACTGGCTCCCTTGTTGACCGGTGCCGTGATATTGGGCTGGATCTTCATGGTCGCCTGAAGATTGTCATACTCCCCCCGGGGGATGGTAATGATCATCTCCTGTGCCAGCCCCAGTGCCACCTCGGCCGCTTCGCCCTTCCAGACGCGCACTGTGGTCAGCGCCTCCCTGGGGGCGTAGAGGCGGTGGCTTTCGAAAAAACGAAAGCCGTAGTTAAGCAGTTTTTGGCTTTCGCGGGCGCGGGCGTCCTCGCTTTTTGCACCCAGTACCACGGATACCAGGCGCATATTGTCTC
>WFTY01000452.1 GCA_015485245.1 Anaerolineales bacterium
GCATGGCGATTCTGTTTGCCGTCAACGAAGGGAAGGCTCGGCAGGCGGCAGCGACCTCGCCGGTCACCGCGATGGATTAGGATGCGTTGATGACGCAGCAGAGCATTCCGCACCGCCGCCCGCTCCGCTTTGTGCTCCGGCAGTTGATTCACGCCGCGTTGGGCCTTTTCGCCGATGTGAACGTCATCGGACGCGAGAACCTCCCAGCTGGCGGGCCGCTGGTGGTGGTGGCGAACCACTTCAGTTTTGCCGACCCGGTAGCCTTGATCCATATGGCTCCCTGGGAGGTGAACTTCATCGCTGCAGCCACGCCCGGCTTCGCGCCCAAATGGGCGGGGTTGTTCCCCAAGTTGTGGGGGGCGTTTTGGGTGTATCGCGGCACCGGCTCGCGCGCAGCGCTCAAACTGGCCGAGAACTGGTTGCATCAAAAGGGCGTGTTGTGCATCTTCCCGGAAGGCGGGGCCTGGGCGCAGGTCCTGCGCCCGCCGCGCCCGGGCACGGCTTATCTGGCCACCCGCGGGCAGGTTCCCATCCTGCCGGTGGCGATTTACGGCCTGAACGAAATCTTCCCCCTGCGGCTGACGAATCGTCCGCGCGTGACCATTCGCATCGGTAAGCCCTTTGGCCCGTTTTCCATCCAGGGGCGCGGGCGTCAACGCCGCGCTCAGATTGACCGCCTGGGACACACTATCATGGAGCGCATCGCTGCCTTGCTGCCGGAGGAGATGCGCGGCCGCTATTCTGACGACCCGGCTATCCGCGCCGCCGCCAAGCCCTTTGAGGCCTATCCCTGGGCGGACGCGGTGGAGGGGGAAGTGGCTTACCAGCGGAGCTGAGACATTTGTCGAACAACCCTTCTATGCAGCCCTGGGTTTGTGATAAAATAGCGCCATCTTGTCTCTATTTCAGTTTTTGAGGAGTGGTATTGATGCCTGCTACCGTTGACTGGCACCCCGAACTGAAAGATGTTTTGTTGATGAGCATCACAGGCTCTGTGAGTATGGATGAAGTCTTTGACGTCACCCAGCAAGAGAGCCGTCTGGTAGAGGATTCCGATAAGGTGGTTCATACCATCATCGACTTGAGGGAAGTTGAAGGGGTGCCCACGGGGTTCCTCAGCAGCTTGCCTCGTCTCACGACGATGCCGGCAGTTGTGCATCCCAACGCGGGCGAAAAAATCGTCGTCGGTGCCAGGGGGTTGGCCGAGTCCATGCTAAAGATTTTCTCCAACGTATATCGCAAATTACACATGGTTAACAGCATGGAAGAAGCCCGGCAGATTCTGGCGGAGCACCTGGATGTTTAAAAACCTGAAGATACACGACGCGGCCGGCTGGACGATGGTGGTTTTCGGCGGCATGGCAATTTTGCTAGGCGCGCTGGGGATTCTGGCTCCTACGGTTGTGCTGCGCTCCCTGAGTTTTGAGATCGTCCCCCGGGCGGCGCGCGCTACGCATGATTACACCCTGGTTTTCGTGATGGCCTCTTCGATGGCCTCCTTCAACATGGGGGTTTACTACGTCCTGGCGGCTTTCTCCAATCTGAAGACATTTTATCGTTGGACGGTCCCTTTCCGCACGTTGACGTTTGTGGTCTTTACTACCAGCGTGGTGCTGGGGTATGCCCCGGATGGTTTTCTTGGCGTGGGGTTGTGGGAGCTGGCAGGGGCTGCGGCCACCGGGTTCGCGCTTTACCGCCAGGGCGTCTATCGTCAGCCAGCCGCGGATGTATGACGCTGATCCTGGATGGCGTAGGGGAGATATAACAGGATGAAGATCGCCAGCGCGACGAGCTCGGCGTTGAGCAGATACCACGGCCACGGGCCGAGGTAATCCAGCAGGGTGGGGACATGCGGCTTGCGCAGCGTATACATGTAGTTGCTGCCGATCGACAGGTTGACGAGCGTGACGAAGATCAGGTAAACATTCCCCCATAGAAAAACTTTGCGGATAGACGACCAGGCAGGGCGGTACCCTTCCACCACGGCCATATACACCGCTGCGGTGATGATGCCGCCGTGTGAGATAAAAAATTGCACCGGGTAGAAATGGGGAAACCCGTAGATACCCGCGTCGGGGGTGAGCAGGGCCTGGACTGCGCCGCCGATCCCCAGGAAGTAAGCAAACTCAAAGACGGGGTAACTGCGCTTGAGCAGCATGTAGACGCTCAGCCACAGAAAGAGGGAACACAGGTGCAGCGGGAGCTGCCATTGAATGCTCCACTGGTCATTGATGAGATACCAGGTGTGCAGCGCGAGGCGATTGATCACCAGCAGCCCGGCCAGCGTGTAACGGAACAGCTTGCGCTTGCGCGGCGTTAGGAAGCCGCGCAAGAAAAAGAGCGCCAGGTTGAGCAGCGCGATAATGGCTAGCGCTGTCAGGTGATCCACACCGAAGAGCACGAAGGGGTTGCCGTGGTAATCTACGGCGAAGAACTGTCTCATAAACACCCAAAGCGACGATGTTTGCGTAGGGCGAGATTAATCCCGCCCTGCTGTTTTGTCCTGCATCAATGCCGCTTTCATGCGCTCCAGCGCTTCCAGCACCAGGGCGCGAGGCGCGGCGAAGTTGAAGCGCACAAAACCTTCGCCGCCGGTGCCAAACCAGGCGCCATCATTCACCGCCACGCGCGCCTCTTTGAGGAAGAACGCGCTGGCGTTCCCGGCGATGCCCGCCTGGCGGCAGTCCAGCCAGGCCAGATGGGTGCCCTCCGGCTTCGCCATGCGCACGCTGGGGAGTTCGTCTTTTACGAAGTTGAACACCAGATCGCGGTTGACCTGGAGATACTCCAGCAGCGCCTCCAACCAGGGCTCGCCCTCCTGGTAAGCGGCCAGCATCGCTGTCTGGCCGAGCACGTTGACCCATTCGACCATGTCGGCGCGGGCGGTCTCGAACTTCTCCCGCAATTCAGGGTTTTCGATGATGGCGGCGGAAGCCTTAAGCCCGGCCAGGTTGAAGGTTTTGCTTGGGGCCACCAGCGTAACGGTGTTGGCGGCGATCTCCGGCGAGAGGGCGGCGACCGGGGTGTGTTTGTACCCGCGGAACACCAGATCGCTGTGGATTTCGTCGCTGCAAATCACCACGTTGTGGCGCAGGCAGATTTCGGCCATGCCCTCCAGCTCATCGCGCTGGAACACGTGCCCTACGGGGTTGTGGGGGTTGCACAGCAGGAAAAGGCGGGTCTCGGCGGTGATAGCGGCCTCGAAGGCGTCGAAATCCACAGTGTATCCCCCACCTGACGTCTGGGTGAGTTCCATCTCCTGGTGGAGCAGCCCGGCGTTTTGGGCGACGCGCAGAAAAGGGCCGTAGACCGGCGTTTGAATCAGCATTCCCTCACCAGGCCGGGCAAACGCGCGGGCGGCTACGTTGAAAGCGGGCACCACGCCGGGGAGCAGGATCACCGTGGCCGGGTCCACCTGCCAGCCGTGACGACGCGCCATCCAGTCGGCCACCGCCTGCTTAACGGCTTCGCGTTCCACCGGGTAGCCGAACACCCCGTGGGCAAGGCGTTCCCGTAAAGCCTCCAGCACCGCGGGCGGGGCGCGAAAATCCATATCCGCTACCCACATGGGGAGCACATCGGCGGGGTATTTGCGCCATTTGACGCTTTCGCTGTCGCGGCGGTTGGTGGGGGTGTCGAAATCAAAGTTCATGGCGGCTTTTCCTGTTTCGCTTCTTGGGTCAGGGTTGACTGAATTCTACCTCGGGATACTGGGCTGAGGGCGCGTTCAGCAATGACGCTGCCTCGCCGCGCAGGGTGTGATTGAAGAAGTCCAGCGTGTAGGCGCGCATGATTGCCAGCACGCGTTCACCAGCGAGCGGGCCTTTCAACCCAATGGAAGCGGCCACCGGGCTGAAGGCGGGCAGGTCGGTGAAGTCGAAGTGGTTGGTTCCCTGGATGTGCGCCAGGGTCTTTTCGCCCTGCACCTGGGCGTAGAAGCGCTCGAAGCCGCGCTCCTTGTTCTCCCAATCGTCCCACCAGCTCTGACTGAAGAGCGCCAGCAGCGGCTTGTCCATCCCCTCATCCAGCACTGCCTGCGAGACCGGGCGCATATAGGCGTCCATGCTGAAGACGGCGTCGCAGCGCGGGTCGCGAGCGCAAAATTCGATCGCCGCGCCGCCGCCTGTGGAGTGCCCTAGCGCGCCGATGTGCTCAAAGTCCAGGCGACCGGCCAGTTGTCCAGCGGGGGCGGCGGGCGAGAGGGTTTCCAGCCAGTCGAGGATGAAGCTCAAATCTCCGGCCCACTGATCGCCCAACAGGCGAGCGCGCGTCAGGAATTCCTCGGCGAGCAGGTCTGCCTCAAAAGGCAGGGCCGCGGGGTTGTTGAACGCGGCGCGCCCATCAGGGAAGACCGTCGCCGCGGCGCCGTACGTATGGTCCGGCGCGATGACCACGTACCCATGGCTGGCGAGCGTCTCCATTTGAAAGGTGTTCTGCGCCCGAAAGCCGTTCCAGCCGTGCGAGAACAGCACCAGCGGGTAGGCGGTTTCGGCATCGCTGAGCGGGGCGTTGGGGTAGGCGTGTGTGCGCGCATAGCGGGCGTGATCCAGGAAGAAAGGGGGCATCTCTAACTCGGCGGAGATGGCTGGCCCCATCACCTCCATGTTCTCCAGCCAGGGCGCGGGCTGGGCGTTTTCGTCCGCCTCGGCGGGGTACCAGATTTGCACCATCAAGGCGCGGCGCGCGCCGGGATCATCGCCGTACAGCTCCTCGCGGGAGTCATCCGTCAGCATCACGGTCAGCGTGCCGACGGCGTAAGGGCCATCCGGCGGCGGTGTGTGAGGG